>NZ_JBOGDB010000275.1:0-3547 GCF_050701515.1 Mycobacterium sp.
TCACTGCGGGGTGTCGTGCTGCGCTACGAGGGATTCACGGAACGGGCCCCGGGTCCGGTCACCTTCCGCGAGCTGCCCTGCACCTACGTGCCGGTCATCATCGACCTCGACGCGGGGTGGACGGTCATTCATCGACAGCACCGTGCGCCGTTGCGACTCGGCTCGTTCATCGCGGGCGTCACCGAGGGTCCGGTGCTGGTCGGGCACGACGGGACGGCGCATTGCCTGCAGGTCGACCTGACACCGCTCGGCGCCCGCCGGCTCACCGGGCTGCCGATGAGCGAGCTGGCCAATCGCTCGGTGCCGCTCGACGACGTGTTCGGCGGGTTCGGACGTGACCTGGTGCAGCGCGTCGGCGAGGCGACCGACTGGCCGACGCGGTTCGGGTTGATCGACCGGGCTCTGCGGGCACGGCTGACCGACGCGGCGCCGGTCGACGCCGGTGTCGGCTGGTCGCTGCTCCGGATCGTGGCCAGCGGCGGAGCGGCCTCGATCGGCGAGCTCGCCGGTGATCTCGGATGGAGTCACCGCCGATTGATCGCGCGATACCGCGATGCCGTCGGGCTGCCGCCCAAGCTGATCGCCCGGATTGTGCGCTTCGAAAAGCTGGCCGCGCAGCTGGCGAACGACGCGGGGATCGACTGGGCCGACGCGGCCGTCGGGTGCGGCTACTTCGACCAGGCGCATCTGGCGCGCGAGGTGCGCGATCTGGCCGGCATCACACCGACCGAGTTACGGGCGGCCACCGTAAATTCCGTCCAAGACGACGTCGCACGCCCGGCCTAGCGTGGCGGACATGACCGACACAATGACAGGCAACCTGGCGATACCGATCGTGCCCTACTCCAAACCCCGCGAGGCGATCGAGTGGTTGGAGCGGACCTTCGCGGCCGTCGCGACCGCCGTGCATCCCCCCGACCCCGACCAACCGCTCAAGCACGCCGAGGTGAAGGTCGGCAACGGTCTGGTGATGATCAACGACGCCGACCGCGAGGACGACAGCCCCTTCGCTCTGCCCGGGCCGGTGCTGCTGTATGTCGTGGTCGACGACCCGGACGCCCTGCACGACCGCGCGGTTGCGGCGGGGGCCGAGATCGTCATGGGCCTCACCGACCAGGACTACGGCTCACGGGAGTTCGCAGCGCGCGACCCGCACGGCAACGTCTGGAGCTTCGGGACGTACCGGCCAAGCCTGGGCTGAGGCCCGGTTAGAGGTCGTCGGCTCCAAAGCGCTTGTGCCATGTCTGCGGATACGGCAGATGCGGATACGGCAGACCGGCCGCCGCGACGAGGAGCAGTACTACCACGCTGAATGCGATGAGTTCGAACATCGTCGTTCCTTTCGGGTTATCCAGTTGTTACACACGAGTGCAGTAGTCAGAACCTACGCCCGCGGCGGACCGAAATGATCGGCTTGTTAGAGACGGAACACGCGCTCTGCGCTGTGACGGGGGTCACAGCCTGTCCATCTCCCGCGACATCAGCGAGTCCTCCAGGTAGCTGTACCGCTTCGGGTAATGCCTACGGACATCGCGTGGGCGATTCCTTTTGGCAGACGGCACCGCTACCGCCGCTGCGGTGCCGAACAGCACCTCCTGTTCGGTGATCAGCGCCGGGGCCGCCGCCGTGACGACTTCCGTCTGATCGGCCTTTTTCTGCTGGCCCAATCCCGTTGCCAGGTCAGTCATTTCGATCTTCTCCTCACACGATTTTTTTCGCGCCCGGTGGAGCCGGGCCCTCATGAGGAGAAAGTTATGGTCGGCCGTTAATTGACACACGCGTAGAGGACTACCCCAGTGCCGCGCGCCGGCATACACAGCGGGGTTGACGTGGTCTTTTGTCGAGTACCGTGGGGCCAATGACCCGGCCCGGCGACCAGGACGCGTGTCCCGGCGCGCTGCAGACCCACCGCGCCGCCGACGGTGCGCTGGCGCGGGTGCGGCTGCCCGGCGGGATGATCACCCCGGCTCAGCTCGAGGCGCTGGCGCACGCCGCGACGCGGTTCGGCTCACCGGCAATGGAACTCACGTCGCGAGGCAACATTCAGATCCGTGGCATTCGTGGAGACAAGGCCACCGAAGCGGTGGCCGATGCCGTCGCGGTGGCCGGGCTGCTGCCGTCGGCCACCCACGAGCGGGTCCGCAACATCGTCGCTTCGCCGCTGTCCGGACGGGCTGGCGGGGACGCCGACGTGCGGGACTGGGTGGACCGGCTGGACGCCGCGATCACGGCCGAGCCGGCGCTTGCCGACCTTCCGGGGCGATTCTGGTTCGGCATCGACGACGGCCGCGGCGACATCTCGGGCCTCGGCGCCGACGTCGGCGCTCACGTCTGTGGCGATTCGGTCGCCGTGTTGTTGGCCGGCCGTGATACCGGCGTTCGGATCGCCGCAGCCGATGTGGTGGCGACAATGACCTCCATCGCAACGCGGTTCGGGAAAACCCGGGGAGATGCCTGGCGGGTAGCCGAACTCGCCGACACCTCGGCGCTGATGGAAAACCTGTCCCGATCCGCTGAGCCCGGCGCTTCCTGGCCGCCGGTCACCCGCGCACCGGTGGGCTGGATCGGTCAGGACGACGGCCGCGTCGCGTTGGGTGCAGCGGTTCCGCTCGGCGTTCTGCAGGCCCGGGTCGCCGAGTACCTCGCGGCCACGGGCGCGCCGCTGATCGTCACGCCGTGGCGTTCGGTGCTGGTCTGCGACCTCGACGACGGCGTGGCCGAGGCCGCCCTGCGGGTGCTCGCGCCGCTGGGGTTGGTGTTCGACGAGAACTCGTCGTGGCTCGGCGTCAGCGCCTGCACCGGGAGCCCGGGCTGCGAACACTCCGCGGCCGACGTCCGGGCGGATGCGGCGCGGGCGGCCGCCGAGCCGAGCAGCACCCACCGGCACTTCGTCGGGTGCGATCGGGCCTGCGGCAGTCCACCCGCCGGTGACGTGCTGGTGGCCACCGCAGACGGATACCGCCTGCGCACCGCACCCCCGTAGGGTGAGCGCGTGCTCGACTACATCCGCGACGCCGCCGAGATCTACCGGCAGTCGTTCGCGACCATCCGCGCGGAGGCCGACCTGTCCCGGTTTCCCGACGACGTCGCCCGCGTGGTGGTGCGGTTGATCCACACCTGCGGGCAGGTCGACGTCGCCGAGCACGTCGCCTACAGCGACGACGTGGTCGCCAAGACCCACGCGGCGCTGGCCGCCGGGGCGCCGGTGCTGTGCGATTCGTCGATGGTGGCGGCGGGGATAACCCGGTCCCGGCTGCCCGCCGACAACGAGGTGGTCTCGTTGGTCGCCGACGCCCGCGCCGCAGACCTGGCCGAGGCGCTGGACACCACCCGCTCGGCCGCCGCCGTGCAACTGTGGGCCGATCGCCTGGGCGGCGCGGTGCTGGCCATCGGCAACGCGCCGACCGCGTTGTTCCGGCTGCTGGAACTCGTCGACGACGGCGCGCCCACCCCGGCCGCCGTGCTGGGCGGGCCGGTGGGGTTCGTCGGGTCGGCGCAGTCCAAGCAGGAGCTGATCGACCGGCCCCGCGGCATGTCGTATCTGGTG
>NZ_JBOGDB010000276.1:0-3994 GCF_050701515.1 Mycobacterium sp.
GTCATGGTATCGCCGACGCCGCCTCGTCCTCTCGTCAAACGCGCAGGTGGCGGGCGCGGTGCGTGTGGTTTGGCTGTCAGTTACCTCCGCTAGCCTGCGAGGGTGACCTCCAAGGCAGCCCGTAAAGCCGAAGCCGCGCTGGCGGCGCAGGCCGATGAAGCGCCCGATCCCGATGTGCGTCGCCGGTGGCAACAGCTCGCCGACGAGGTGCGCGATCACCAGTTCCGCTATTACGTCAAGGATGCGCCGATCATCTCCGACGGTGAGTTCGACAAGCTGCTGCGGGAGCTCGCCGCGCTGGAGGAGCAGCACCCCGAGCTGCGCACCCCGGACTCACCCACCCAGCTGGTCGGCGGTGCCGGGTTCGCCACCGACTTCACCTCCGCCGAACATCTCGAGCGCATGCTGTCCCTTGACAATGTGTTTGCGCCGGAAGAACTTTCGGCCTGGGCGGCTCGGATCCGCGGTGAGATCGGTGAGAACGCCCACTATCTGACCGAGCTCAAGATCGACGGGGTGGCGATGGCACTGGTCTACCGCGACGGCAAGCTGGCGCGTGCGGCGACGCGGGGGGACGGCCGCATCGGTGAGGACGTCACCCTCAACGCCCGCACCATCGATGACGTCCCGCAGCGGCTCACCGCATCCAAGAAGTTCCCGGTGCCTCGGGTGCTCGAGGTGCGCGGCGAAGTGTTCTTCCGGCTGGCCGATTTCGAAGAACTGAACGCCGGTCTGGTCGCGGAGGGTAAGCCGCCGTTCGCCAACCCGCGCAACAGCGCGGCCGGGTCGCTGCGGCAGAAGAATCCCGCGGTCACCGCCCGCCGCAAGCTGCGGATGATCTGCCACGGTCTCGGCCGCGCCGAGGGTTTCTCGCCGAAGTCCCTGCACGAGGCCTACACCGCGCTCAAGGCGTGGGGCCTGCCGGTGTCCGAGCACACCGCGCAGGTGAAGGGCCTCGACGCGGTCAGCGAGCGCATCGCCTACTGGGGCGAGCACCGGCACGACGTGGACCACGAAATCGACGGAGTGGTGGTCAAAGTCGACGAGGTCGCGCTGCAGCGTCGGCTCGGTTCGACGTCGCGGGCGCCGCGCTGGGCGGTGGCCTACAAGTATCCGCCGGAAGAGGCGACCACCAAGCTGCTCGACATCCGGGTCAACGTCGGGCGCACCGGCCGGGTCACACCTTTCGCCTATATGGAGCCGGTGAAGGTCGCGGGTTCGACGGTGGGGCTGGCCACCCTGCACAACGCGTCGGAGGTCAAGCGCAAGGGCGTGCTCATCGGCGACACCGTGGTGATCCGTAAGGCCGGCGACGTCATTCCCGAGGTGCTGGGACCCGTCGTCGACCTTCGGGACGGCTCCGAGCGCGAATTCGTCATGCCCACAACATGTCCCGAGTGCGGCACCAAATTGGCGCCGGCCAAGGAGGGCGACGCCGACATCCGCTGCCCCAATGCGCGCTCGTGTCCGGCGCAACTGATTTAGCGAGAGTTCCACGTCGCCAGCCGCGGCGCGCTCGACATCGAGGCCCTGGGATACGAGGCCGGCATCGCGCTGCTCAAGGCCGGCGTCATCACCGACGAGGGCGACCTGTTCGGCCTGACCGAGGACGACCTGCTGCGCACCGAGCTGTTCACCACCAAGGGTGGTGGCCTGTCGGCGAACGGCAAACGGCTACTGGCGAATCTGGACAAGGCCAAGTCGCAGCCGCTGTGGCGGGTGCTCGTCGCGCTGTCGATCCGCCACGTGGGGCCGACCGCTGCACGCGCGCTGGCGACCGAGTTCGGCAGCCTGGGCGCCATCACCGCCGCATCCGAGGATCAGCTGGCCGCCGTCGAGGGCGTCGGGCCAACCATCGCCGTCGCGGTCACCGAGTGGTTCACCGTGGACTGGCACCGTGCGATCGTCGACAAGTGGCGCGCCGCAGGGGTGCGTATGGAAGACGAACGCGACACCAGCATCGAGCGCACGCTCGACGGGCTGTCGATCGTGGTGACCGGATCCCTCACCGGGTTCTCCCGTGACGACGCCAAGGAGGCCATCGTCGCGCGTGGGGGCAAGGCGGCCGGCTCGGTGTCGAAAAAGACTGCGTATGTGGTGGCCGGCGATTCGCCCGGCTCGAAATACGACAAGGCCGTCGAACTCGGGGTGCCGATCCTCGACGAGGATGGATTCCGCCGGTTGCTGGCGGACGGCCCGGACGGCGTCTAGTTCTGCGCGTGGCGTTTGTCGCCGCCATCCGGCGGGAATTCGTTCGGTAGACCCAAACAAGGAGTATGTGATGGCGACCTGCGTTACCTGCGGCAACGACTACGACAAGGCGTTCACCGTGACATGGGCCGACGGCAAGAGCGCGACATTTGACAGCATCGAGTGCGCGGCCGCGCAGTTGGCGCCGGAATGCGCGCATTGTGGCTGTCGGATCCTTGGCCACGGCATCGAGACACCCGATGCGATGTTCTGTTGCGCGCACTGTGCCCGGAAGGAAACCAACGCCGACGTGAACGACCGCTACCCGGTGCCGGCCGGCGGCTGACCGGCGGCTGACCGGCGAGCGAATCAGCGCAGGATCGTCGCGACGATCCCGGCCAGATAGCCCAGCCGGGCCACCTCGGATGGCCGGAACTGCGGACCGCCCGGTCGCCCCAATACCACGGCGGTGTGGTGGTCGCCCAACGGCGCGGCGGCCAGCGTGGTGTTCATATCCCGCCACACCCGGGGCACCCAATCCGCGTCGCCGTCCAGCGCCTGGGCATCGTCGATCGGCAGCCACGGCACATCATTGGTGTGCGTCTCGGGCGCACCGTGACTGCCGACGATGCGCTGAATGCCGGACTCGCTCAGCCGGGCCACGGTGCACCAGCCCACCCGCAGCACATGCGGCGCCTCGTCGGCCAGCACCTGCAATTTCGCCGGCTTGTCACCGGCCGCGGCGATGTGGTCGATCAGCTCGAGCTCCCGATGCGCGTCGAGCAGGCCGGTGTGCGGGCGGATGCTGTCCACCCGCACCCCTTTGAGGTTCTCCGCCGCGGTGATCAGCATGTCGGGCATGGCCCCGGGCGGCAGTTCGACCACCAGATCGTCGACGGCGTATCCCGTGCCCCGTTCCACGACGTCGAGGGACAAGATGTCGGCGCCCACCGACCCCAGCGCCACGGCCAATGAGCCGAGGCTGCCCGGTCGGTCCTCTAACTGGACCCGCAGCAGATACGAAGGCACGCGCAACACTGTTGCACAGGGCTGGCGGCTCAGCATTCCCGGCAGATGGCGGGCGCCCAGGCTTGACTAGGCTTGCGTGTCGTGTCGCAGATCTCCCGAGACGAGGTTGCCCATCTGGCGCGCCTGGCCCGCCTCGCCCTGAGCGAGGACGAGCTGGACAGCTTCGCGGGTCAGCTTGACGCCATCCTGAGCCACGTCAGCCAGATTCAGGCCGTCGACGTCACCGGCGTCGACCCGACCGGCAATCCGCTCAAGGACGTCAACGTCTTCAGGTCCGATGTCGTCGAGCCGTGCCTGACCCAGGAGGAGGCGCTGGCCGAGGCGCCGAAGGCGGTCGATGGCCGGTTCGCCGTGCCACGCATTCTGGGGGAGGCCGAATGAGCGACTTGATCCGGATGGACGCGGCGACGCTGGGCGCCAAGATCGCGGCCAAGGAAGTGTCGTCGACCGAGGCGACGCGGGCCTGCCTGGATCGGATCGCCGAGACCGACGGCCACTATCAGGCATTCCTGCACGTCGCGGAGGAGGAGGCGCTGGCCGCGGCGGCCCGGGTGGACGCCGCGATGGCCGCGGGCGAGGAACCGGTCTCGCCACTGGCCGGTGTGCCGCTGGCGCTCAAGGACGTATTCACCACCACCGACATGCCGACAACCTGCGGGTCGAAGATTCTTGACGGGTGGACATCGCCGTACGACGCGACGGTGACGGTGCGGCTGCGCGCGGCCGGCATCCCGATTCTGGGCAAGACCAACATGGACGAGTTCGCGATGGGATC
>NZ_JBOGDB010000277.1:0-20168 GCF_050701515.1 Mycobacterium sp.
GCCGGCCCGACGTGTACGGCCACAGCTGTGCGAGGCTGCGCAACAGGCTGGTCTTGCCGCTGCCGGACGCGCCGGTGACCACCAGCGTGTCGCCGGACTCCAGGCTGAAGTCCAGCGGATTGATCAGCTGGGTGCCGTCGGGGGAGCGCACCTCGACGTCGTCGAGCACCACCGAGCCGTCGTAGGTGGATTCGGTTGCCAGGTCTGGTAATTCGCGTGCGCGTTCGTTCGCGGTTACCAAGCCGTGCAGACGGATGATCGCGGCGCGGTAGCTGGCGAACTCGTCGTAAGCGTTGCGGAAGAACGACAGCCCGCTTTGAATGTTGTCGAACGCTGTCGACGACTGCATGACGTCGCCGAAGGAGATCTGCTCGTTGAAAAGGCGCTGCGCCTGGACGACGAACGGCAGCGGGTTGATCGTCTGGCTCATCACCAGGTTCCAGCCCTGAAAGCCAATGGTGCGGTTCACATAACGGCGATAGTTGGCAATGGTATCGGCGAATCGGGTGCTGAGCTGCTGGCGCTCGGCGCGCTCGCCGCGGTAGAAGCCGACGGCTTCGGCGGCATCCTTCAAACGAATCAGTGCATAACGAAATGCGGCGTTTCGCAGCTCGTTGAGGAAGCTCAACTGGATCAGCGGATGCCCGATCCAGAACGCAATCACGGTAGCGAAGACCACGTACGCGACGACGATCCAGAACAGCGCCTTGGGCAGCGTGACCCCGAAGAGCGTCAGCGGCCCGGACAGGTTCCACAGGATCGCCGCGAACGAGACCACCGACACGATCGAGTCGACGGCGCCGAACAGCAACGTGGTGCTCGAGGTGTTGGACGGATGGTTCGGTTGGGCGCCGGTTCCGGCGGTGAAGATGTCGATGTCCTGCTGGATGCGCTGGTCCGGATTGTCGATCGGCGATTCGATGAACCGCTGCTTGTAGTAAGCGTAGCCGTTGAGCCAGTCCCCGGTGAGGCGATCGGTGAGCCAGACCCGCCACCGGATGATGAACCGCTGCATCAGATACATGTCGAGCATCACCCGGCTGACATGCAGCGTGGCCAGGATGGCGAAAATGCCGATCGCCACCCAGAATCCGTGTACGCCCGAGTCGCGCACCGCCGCGTCGTCCGTCGCGGCGCCCTGGAAGGCAATCTGCAGTGCCGAGAACAGGTCATTGCTGTAGTAGCTGAGCAGCACGTTGATGCGCACCGACAGGATTGTCGACAACAGCAGCACTCCGAACAGCGTCCAGACCACAATGCTGTCGCGGCCCCTGAAGTAGTCGCCGGTGATGCGCCAGTACTGCCGCCCCCAGGTGGTGAACCGGGCGAGCAACACCAACACCAACAACACACACACGGCGCTGATGCCAAACGCCTTCAACACCCACATCAGCGAGGCGCTGAGCTCGTTTCCCCAGTCGATCGACGGCGCGAACTTTTCGGATTCCAACGGACGAATCTCCTGTGCGGGGCGTCCCGCGACGCCGGGTTAAGAACTCTGCGGCGAAGCTACCGCAGCCAGCTGTGTCGGGCGCGGATGTCGACGACACTAGGCAAATGTCGCCCGCAGATGCCCGACCAGACCGTCGGCATCGAGCCCGGACGCCGCGAAGCCCAGATAGCCGTCGGGCCGTATGAGGTAAATCGATGGCCCGGTCGCTGCGTACATCCGGGCGAAGTCGCCTGCGCGGTCGCGGACCAACGGCAACACCGTGGTATCCACGTCGGCGCCCGGTGCGGCGATCAGGTAGACGTCGACGTGACCATGCGCCGCGGCCACCGCGGCGTCGGCGGCCCGCTCGAACGGCGCGACGTCGTCCGCGCCGGCGTCGGCGTACAGCAGCATGGTGTGCTCGCGCCTGCCCAACAGCGAAAACAGGCGCAGCGGGTCGCTGACCGCGTCGCGGGTCAACCCCGTCGCGTCTGGGGCGCGACC
Source organism: Mycobacterium sp. (assembly GCF_050701515.1). Lineage (GTDB taxonomy): Bacteria > Actinomycetota > Actinomycetes > Mycobacteriales > Mycobacteriaceae > Mycobacterium. Next base: position 1,937 of record NZ_JBOGDB010000277.1, read on the forward strand.
GCCGGCCCGGTCGGACACGATCGGGCTGTCGTGGTAGCTGATCAGCAGCTGGGCCTCACGGCGGATTACGTAGTCGACGTCGGTCGAGTCGGCGCCGACGCCCTCGCGTGCGCTGCGGACCGTGCGGCCCACCACCTCCTCGCCGACCGGCCGCCGTTCGGCGTCGTAGCTGTCCAGCAGGCCGGGGGCGGCGACTCCCGACACCGCGAGCGCCAGCTTCCAGGCCAGATTGTGTGCGTCCTGGATGCCGGTGTTCATGCCCTGCGCGCCGGTGGGCGGATGGATGTGTGCGGCGTCGCCCGCGACGAACACCCGGCCGCGGCCGTACCCGTCGACGATGCGGTGGCTGATCCGGAACACCGAAGACCAGCGCAGATTGCGTGCCGTGGTGGGCTCGGGCGCCAGCCGGTCCAGCACCGCCTGGATGTGGCCCAGCTCCGGTTTGCGCGCGCCCTCGAAACCGTGCGCGACGCCATCGGCCGCCGACCCGCCACCGAGCTCGTCGGGCACCAGCATCGACATCCGGTAGCGACCACGGCCCGGCAGCGGAATGCAGACCAGCAGATCGTCGGTGTTGCCGTCGGTCTGGTGCATCGCCCGGATGCCGTATCCACGCGGCAGCGACCAGTCGACTTCGACGTCGCCCAGCAGGTACTGCTCCTCGAACGCCGCGCCTTCGAATGTCAGCCCCAGTGCCTTGCGCACGGTGCTGTGCGCGCCGTCGGCGCCGATGAGATAGCCCGCCCGCGCCGTCTGCTGGCCGCCGTCGCCAACCAGCGTTGCGGTCACGCCGGCGGCGTCCTGCTCGAAGCCGTCGACCCGCAGACCTCGCTCGATGTGCACGCCGTGCATGGCCAGTTCCTCGCGCAGCACCCGCTCGGTGGCGTACTGCGGGATCGCGATGAAGCCGAACGGGATATCGGCGGGCGTCGCGAAGTCGACCTGCCCGGTCTTCTCACCGTTGACGTAGACGATCTGGCCATTCATCTCGATGGCCGCATCCAGGATCCGGCGCAGCACCCCCATGCCTTCGAACACCTCGAGCGTGCGTGGTTGCACGCCAACGGCTTTGGCGTACTGCGGTGGATCCGGTATTGGGTCGACGATGCGAACGTCGATTCCCCGGCGCGCCAGTTCGATTGCCGCTGTGAGCCCGATCGGGCCCGCGCCGGCGATCAGCACTTGGGTTTCTGCGGAGTCGGCCATCGATGTGATTATGCTGCCGCCATGAGCATCGACGCTCCGATTGGCAGCAGAATCAACGCCGGACATGTGATCGCCCGCCGGCTGCGGGCCAGCGGAATCGACACCATCTTCACCCTGTCCGGTGGGCATCTGTTCTCCATCTACGACGGCTGCCGCGCCGAGAACATCCGGTTGATCGACACCCGGCACGAGCAGACCGCGGCCTTCGCCGCCGAAGGCTGGTCGAAGGTGACCCGGTTGCCCGGCGTCGCCGCGCTGACCGCCGGTCCCGGCGTCACCAACGGGATGAGCGCGATGGCCGCCGCGCAGCAGAATCAATCGCCGCTGCTGGTGCTCGGTGGCCGGGCGCCGGCGCTGCGCTGGGGACAGGGATCGCTACAGGAAATCGACCACGTGCCGTTCGTCGCGCCGCTGACCCGGTTCGCCGCGACCGCGGAGTCTGCCGATGCGGTCGGCGGGCTGATCGATGACGCACTGCGGGCCACCGTGGGCGCGCCTTCCGGCGTCGCGTTCATCGACTTCCCAATGGATCACGTCTTCGGTGAGGCCCTCGATGCGGGCGGCCCGGGCGCGCTTGCCGACCCGCCGGCCGCCGTGCAACCCGACGGGGACGCAACCGACGTCGCCGCGGGTCTGCTGGCCGACGCGCAGCGCCCGGTGATCATGGCCGGCACCAACGTCTGGTGGGGTCATGCCGAAGCGGCGCTGCTGCGACTGGCCGAAACGCTGCGCATCCCGGTGCTGATGAATGGCATGGCACGCGGCACCGTTCCGGCCGATCACGAGCTGGCGTTTTCCCGCGCACGGTCAAAAGCGTTGAAGGAGGCCGATGTTGCGCTGGTAATCGGGGTGCCGATGGACTTCCGGCTGGGCTTCGGCGGCGTGTTCGGCGAGCAGACGAAGCTCGTCGTCGCCGACCGCGTCACGCCCGGGCGGTCACATCCGCGCGCCGTGGCGGCTGGCCTCTACGGTGATCTGTCGACGATCCTTTCGGCGCTTGCGGGTCAGCGATCCGTCGACCATGAGACGTGGATCGGCGAGCTGCGGGCCGTGGAATCCGCCGCGCGCGCCGCGGAAGAGGCCGAACTGACCGACGACCGCACCCCACTGCACCCGATGCGGGTGTACGCCGAGCTCAAGCCGCTGCTGGACCGCGACGCCATCGTCGTCATCGACGCCGGCGACTTCGGCTCCTACGCCGGTCGCGTCATCGACAGCTACGTGCCGGGCGCATGGCTGGACAGCGGACCGTTCGGCTGCCTGGGCTCCGGGCCGGGGTATGCGCTGGCCGCCAAGCTGGCCCGGCCGGACCGGCAGGTGGTGCTGCTGCAGGGCGACGGCGCCTTCGGGTTCAGTGGGATGGAGTGGGATACGTTGGTGCGCCACGACGTTCACGTGGTCTCGGTGATCGGCAACAACGGCATCTGGGCGCTGGAGAAACATCCGATGGAAATGCTGTACGGCTACTCGGTCGTCGCCGAGCTGCGGCCGGGCACCCGCTACGACGAAGTCGTCACCGCGCTCGAAGGGCACGGCGAACTCGTCGCTACGCCTGACGAGCTGCGGCCCGCACTCGAGCGGGCGTTCGCCTCCGGGCTGCCTGCCGTGGTGAACACGCTGACCGATCCGACCGTTGCCTACCCACGGCGGTCAAACCTCGCCTGACGACCGTCCCGCGACCGTGCGTGTCTGCGGCCGACACGCCGAGAAGAATCCAACAAACGCGCACGCTCGCGGGGTCGCCGAACCGCGGTATCGCCGTCATCCCGTCGTGACCAACATAGAGCTGACCCTGCTGCGTGCAGGCAGGTTTCCGGAGGACTTTGCGGGCGACGGCTGATAACGAGCGGCCGAACGGCGCCGCGTACCGTGGCTGTGTGTCGAAGACGAAAACCCGCACCGCCGGACATGTCGGCAACCGGTTCTGGAAGCTGCTCGGCGCCAGCACCGAGAGAGACCAAGCCCACTCGATGGCGCAGGTGCGCGCGTCGGAGGAGTTCCACGAGAAGGCCGCCGACCTCGACGAAGACCGGCTGCGCAAGGCCACCCAGCTGCTCAACCTCGGCGACCTGGCCGAATCGGACGACATTCCGCAGTTCCTCGCGATCGCCAGGGCGGCCTCCGAGCGCACCACCACGCTGCGGCCGTTCGACGTCCAGCTGCTCGCCGCACTGCGGATGCTGGCCGGCGACGTCATCGAAATGGCCACCGGCGAGGGCAAAACGCTGGCCGGCGCGATCGCGGCAGCGGGCTACGCGCTCGCCGGGCGCCACGTGCATGTGGTCACCATCAATGACTACCTGGCCCGCCGCGACGCCGAGTGGATGGGCCCGCTGCTGGAGGCGATGGGCCTGACCGTCGGCTGGATCACCGCGGATTCGACGGCCGAGGAGCGGCGAACCGCCTACCAATGCAACATCACCTATGCGTCGGTGAACGAAATCGGTTTCGACGTGCTGCGCGATCAGCTGGTCACCGACGTCGAAGACCTGGTGTCACCCAACCCCGACGTGGCCCTGATCGACGAGGCCGACTCGGTGCTCGTCGACGAGGCCCTGGTGCCGCTGGTGCTGGCCGGCACCACGCACCGGGAAACCCCGAAGCTCGAAATCATCCGGCTGGTCGGCGAATTGACCCCCGTCAAGGACTTCGACACCGACGCCGACAGCCGCAACGTCCACCTCACCGAGGTCGGTGCCCAGAAGATCGAAGCCAAACTCGGCGGCATCGACCTGTACTCCGAGGAACACGTCGGCACCACGCTAACCGAGGTCAACGTCGCCCTGCACGCCCACGTCCTGCTGCAGCGCGACGTGCACTACATCGTCCGCAACGACGCCGTGCACCTGATCAACGCCAGCCGGGGTCGCATCGCCCAGCTGCAGCGCTGGCCCGACGGCCTGCAGGCCGCCGTCGAGGCCAAGGAGGGCATCGAGACCACCGAGACCGGCGAGGTGCTGGACACCATCACCGTGCAGGCCCTGATCAACCGGTACCCCACGGTGTGCGGGATGACCGGCACCGCGCTGGCCGCCGGTGAGCAGCTGCGCCAGTTCTACAAGCTCGGGGTGTCACCCATCCCGCCGAACACCCCGAACATTCGCGAGGACGAGGCCGACCGCGTCTACATCACCGTCGCGGCCAAGAACGTCGGGATCGTCGAGCACATCGCCGAGGTGCACGAGACCAATCAGCCAATCCTGGTTGGCACCCGCGATGTGGCCGAATCCGAGGAGCTGCACGAGCGCCTGGTCAAGGTCGGCATCCCGGCCGTCGTGCTGAACGCCAAGAACGACGCCGAAGAAGCCCGGGTGATCGCCGAGGCCGGCAAGCTCGGCTCCGTGACGGTGTCGACGCAAATGGCCGGGCGCGGCACCGACATCCGACTCGGCGGGTCCGACGTAGGCGACCACTCCGCGGAAAAGAAAAGAGTCGCCGAACTCGGCGGTCTGCACGTCATCGGCACCGGCCGGCACCACACCGAACGGCTCGACAACCAGCTGCGTGGCCGTGCCGGACGTCAGGGCGACCCCGGTTCGTCGGTGTTCTTCTCCAGCTGGGAGGACGACGTCGTGGCCGCCCACCTCGAACCGAACAAGCTGCCGACCACCACCGACGAGGACGGCCGCATCGTCAACGTCAAGGCGTCCAGTCTGCTGGACCACGCGCAGCGGATCGCCGAGGGCAGGCTGCTCGACGTGCACGCCAACACCTGGCGGTACAACCAGCTGATCGCCCAGCAACGCGCGATCCTGGTCGAGCGCCGCGACACGCTGCTGCGCACGCCGACCGCACGCGAAGAACTGGCCGAGCGCTCGCCCGAGCGCTATGCGGAGTTGTCCGAGGTGGGGGTACCTCCACCTCCCGCTCGCGGGGGACTGTCCGAGGAGCAGCTGGAGAAAATCTGCCGGCTGATCATGCTGTATCACCTGGACCGCGGCTGGGCCGATCACCTGGCGTATCTCGCCGACATCCGGGAGAGCATCCACCTGCGCGCGCTGGGCCGGCAGAGCCCGCTCGACGAGTTCCACCGGATGGCCGTCGACGCGTTCGCGTCGCTGGCCGCCGACGCGATCGAGGCCGCCCAGCAGACCTTCGAGACGGCGAATGTGCTCGAAGAGGAGCCCGGGCTGGACCTGTCCAAGCTCGCGCGGCCGACCTCGACGTGGACGTACATGATCCACGACAACCCGCTGGCCGACGACGCGATGTCGGCGCTGAGCCTGCCCGGAGTCTTCCGATAGGTTTAGCGCATGGACCACGCGCCGCCGCGCGACCGGGTGCTGACGGTGCCCAACTGTTTGAGCGTGCTGCGCCTGCTGCTGGTGCCGGTGTTCCTGTATCTGCTGCTGGTCGTTCACGCCAACGGGTGGGCGGTCGCCGTGCTGATGTTCAGCGGATTCTCCGACTGGGCCGACGGCAAGATCGCGCGTCTCGTTGACAACCAGTCGTCGCGGCTGGGGGAGCTGCTGGATCCGGCGGTCGACCGGATCTACATGCTGGCGATTCCGCTCTCGTTCGGTGTCGCCGGCATCGTGGATTGGTGGATCGTCATCACCCTGATCGGTCGGGACGCCGTTCTGGCCGTGACGCTTCCGGTGCTGCGCAGCCGCGGGTTGACCGCGTTGCCGGTCAGCTACATCGGCAAGGGCGCGACCTTTGCGCTGATGTCGGCGTTCCCGCTGATCCTGCTCGGCCAGTGGGACGCGCTGTGGAGCCGCGTCATCCTGGCGTGCGGCTGGGCGTTCCTGATCTGGGGGCTGGCGCTGTATCTGTGGTCGGCCGTGCTGTACCTCGTCCAGGTGGCAATGGTGGTGCGGCGGATGCCGAAGGTCGGCGATGAGCCTCCAGGGCGAAGAGCAGAGGGCCCAGCGCATGGTTGATCCGGGGCGGGCGCTCGGCGGGTACGACCCCGAAGCCGGACGCAATGTGCATGAGGCCGACGCACCGACCCTGATTCCGGTGCCGTCGTTGTTGCGTTCGCTGCTGTCCGACCATCTCGACCCGGGCTATGCCGCGGCGGCCGCCGAACGCCGCAATGGCGGACGACCCCGCGGCCGGATCGCCACCTGGGCCTGGCAGGTGTTGGCCGCACTCGCGGTCGCGACGGTCTTCGCGTTCGCCCTCGCGCAGGCGCAATCCACCGCTCCCGGTGTGCGCCAGACGCAGCAGGTGCTGGGCGGCAGCGTGCGGTCGGCCGAAGCCACCGCGGACGTGGTGACCGACCGTCGCAACGCGATCGCCGCCGAGGTGGACGCCGAACGGCGCAGCCGGCTGGCGGGCGACGAGCGCGGCCAGCAGCTGCTGGGCAGCCTGGACGATGCGAACTTCGCGGCGGCGGCCACGCCGGTTGTCGGTCCCGGGCTGACCGTGACCGTCACCGATCCAGGTGTGTCCAAGGATCTCAGCGACGTGTCCAAAGAACGCGTCGAGGGCAGCAGGCAGGTCATCCTGGACCGCGATCTGCAGCTCGTCGTCAATTCGCTGTGGACCAGCGGGGCGGAGGCGATCTCGGTCGGCGGTGTCCGAATCGGACCGAACGTGACGATCCGCCAGGCGGGCGGCGGCATCCTGGTCGACAATCAACCGATCAGCAGCCCATACGTCATTCTTGCGGTCGGACCGCCACACGCCATGCGTGATGTGTTCGACCGCAGCCCCGGTCTGCAGCGGCTCCGGCTGCTGGAGACCGCCTATGGGGTCGGGGTGAATGTGAGCTCCACCGACGGCATCACCCTGCCGGCCGGTTCGGTTCGAGATGTCAACTTCGCCAAGGAGATTGGGCCTTAATGATCGGAATCGCCGCACTTGTCATCGGCATCGCGCTGGGTCTGGTCTTTCATCCCAGCGTGCCCGAGTTCATCCAGCCGTATCTGCCCATCGCGGTGGTCGCGGCACTGGACGCGGTGTTCGGCGGCCTGCGCGCCTATCTGGAGCGGATCTTCGACTCGAAGGTCTTCGTGGTGTCGTTCGTGTTCAACGTGCTGGTCGCCGCGCTCATCGTCTACGTCGGCGACCAGCTCGGCGTCGGCACGCAGTTGTCCACCGCGATCATCGTGGTGCTCGGCATCCGCATCTTCGGCAACGCCGCCGCCCTGCGGCGCAGACTGTTTGGCGCTTAACCCATGACGGAGGACACCCCCGGACAGCACGAAGCCGACCAGCACGGCCGCCACGAACTGCCGCCCGACGAACCGACCCCGCAGATCGGCGACCTACAGCCCGGCGGGGTGGAGGGTGTGGTCCGCCGGGGACGCTCGCAGATCGTGTTCGGGGCGCTGGGCGTGTTGTTGTGCGTGCTGCTCGGCGTGGCGATCGTCACCCAGGTGCGGCAGAACGAATCCGGCGACTACCTGGAGACGGCACGACCGGCCGACCTGCTGGTGCTGTTGGATTCCCTGCAACAGCGCGAGGCCGCGCTGAACACCGAGGTCGCTGACCTGCAGCGGACGCTGGCGTCGCTGCACGCCTCCGGGAGCAGCGACCAAGCCGCGATCGAGAACGCGCAGGCCCGGCTGGCCGCGTTGTCGATCCTGATCGGCACGGTGCCCGCGACCGGACCCGGCGTGACGTTGACCATCGAGGACACCGCGCCGGGAGTCGCTCCCGAAACCATGCTGGACGTCATCAACGAGCTGCGAGCCGCCGGCGCCGAAGCGATGGAGATCCGCGGCGGACAAAGTGTCGTTCGGGTCGGGGTGGACACCTGGGTGGTGGGCGCGCCGGGCGCGCTGGCGATCGACGACCAAACCCTCAACCCGCCGTATACCGTTGTGGCCATTGGCGATCCGCCGACGCTGGCCGCGGCGATGAACATTCCCGGCGGCGCGATGGACAGCATCGAGCGGGTGGGCGGCACGATGGTGGTACAACAATCCGAACGGGTGGATGTGACCGCCTTGCGGCAACCGAAAGACCGCCAATACGCTCAGCCCACCAAGTGAACATTTCCCGCAAAGAGGAGCGCCGTGAGCGAAATCCCGCCCGACCTGTACTACACCTCCGAACACGAATGGGTGCAGCGCACCGCTGACGACACGCTGCGGGTTGGCATCACCGATTTTGCCCAGTCGTCGCTGGGCGACGTGGTCTTTGTGCAACTGCCGGACGTCGGGAGCGATGTCACCGCGGGGGAGTCCTTCGGTGAAGTGGAGTCGACAAAGTCGGTGTCCGACCTTTACGCACCGGTGACAGCGAAAGTTGTTGCGGTCAACGGTGATCTGGAGGGCAGCCCACAGCTGGTCAACTCCGACCCCTATGGCAAAGGCTGGCTGATCGAGCTGCGGGCGGACCAGCCGAGCCTGGAGGACGGCCTGGGCGGGTTGCTTGATGCGGACCGCTACCAGGCCCTGGTGACCGATTGAGATGTTGTTAGGGTGCCAGCGATCGGCTAAACCGTCTGACCGCGGGGAGTCTTGAAGTTGATCCGGCGGTGGTGGACACAACGGCGACCGCAGCGCGGTACGGTCGACGGGAGACGAATGACGGCTGGAAGAGGGGGTCTGGCCGGCCGCGGCCAGAAGACGCCACTGCAGCCAGTGAGGAGCACCGGGTGACGGAAAAGGACAACGACCAGACGTCTGACGAAGTCACCGTGGAGACGACCTCGGTCTTCCGCGCCGACTTTCTCAACGAACTGGATGCCCCGGCAGCGGCCGGGACCGAGGGGGCGGTCTCGGGGGTCGAAGGCCTGCCGGTGGGATCGGCGTTGCTTGTTGTCAAACGCGGTCCCAACGCGGGGTCACGCTTCCTCCTCGACCAGCCCACCACGTCCGCCGGCCGACATCCGGACAGTGACATCTTCCTCGACGACGTCACCGTGAGCCGTCGCCACGCCGAGTTTCGTCTGGAGAACGCCGAGTTCCAGGTCGTCGACGTCGGCAGCCTCAACGGCACATACGTCAACCGGGAGCCGGTCGACTCGGCGGTGCTGGCTAACGGCGACGAGGTGCAGATCGGCAAGTTCCGCCTGGTGTTTCTGACCGGGCCGAAAACCGACGACGATAGCGGCCCGGGCGGCTAGTGACCGCGCCCGGCAGGCCCGCGCTGACCGGGATGTCGATTGGAGCGGTCCTGGACCTGCTGCGACCCGACTTCCCGGACGTGACGATCTCCAAGATTCGCTTCCTGGAAGCCGAGGGACTGGTCACACCGGAGCGGACCGCGTCGGGATACCGGCGGTTCACCGCCTACGATTGCGCTCGCCTGCGCTTCATCCTGACCGCGCAGCGTGACCGGTATCTGCCGCTGAAGATCATCAAGGCCCAGCTGGACGCCCAGCCAGACGGTGAGTTGCCGCGCACCGGATCCGCTTACGGCGTACCACGTTTGGTGCCGGTGTCGGGCGGCGTCGAACCGGACGCTAGCGGCACGACTGGGACGTCTGGGGTGGCGCCCACCCAGGTGCGACTGAGCCGAGAAGACCTATTGGCCCGCTCGGGGGTGGACGAGGAGCTGCTCACCGCGTTGGTCAGGGCCGGCGTGATCAAGACCGGGCCGGGCGGTTTCTTCGACGAGCATTCGGTGGTCATTGCGCAGTGCGCACGGGCGCTCGCCGAGTACGGGGTGGAACCGCGGCATCTGCGGGCCTTCCGGTCGGCGGCCGACCGCCAGTCCGATCTGATCGCGCAGATCGCCGGTCCGGTGGTCAAGGCCGGTAAGGCCGGTGCCCGGGATCGCGCCGACGATCTGGCCCGCGAGGTGGCGGCGCTGGCGATCACCTTGCACACGTCATTGATCAAGTCGGCCGTGCGCGACGTTCTGGATCGGTGAGGATTAGACTCGAGTCGACGGCTTCTTCTGGTGCGGAGGGCAGACACAGATGGGTGAGGTTCGTGTGGTCGGCATTCGCGTTGAGCAGCCCCAGAACCAGCCAGTGCTGTTGCTGCGGGAATCCAACGGTGACCGCTATCTGCCGATCTGGATCGGCCAGTCCGAGGCCGCGGCGATCGCGCTCGAGCAGCAGGGCGTCGAACCGGCCCGCCCGCTGACCCACGACCTCATCCGAGATCTCATTGCCGCCCTTGGTCATTCGCTCAAAGAGGTGCGGATCGTCGACCTTCAAGAAGGCACCTTCTACGCCGATCTGATCTTCGACCGTGACATCAAGGTGTCGGCCCGGCCGTCGGACTCGGTGGCCATCGCGCTGCGCGTCGGCGTGCCGATCTACGTCGAGGAGGCGGTACTGGCCGAGGCCGGCCTGCTGATTCCCGACGAGAATGACGACGAAGCCACCGGTGCCGTACGCGAGGACGAGGTGGAGAAGTTCAAGGAGTTCCTGGACAGCGTCTCGCCCGACGACTTCAAGGCGACCTGACCTGGCATATGCCCCGGTGCAACATCACGGATGCGTCTCAACCGACGTTTTCGGACTCGACACGCGGCGCAGGATTCCGCCAACCGTGAGCGGGGCAGCGATACTTTGATGGTCACGACGAGCAGTCATCGCTCGTCGGGGAGCGTATGCTCGACACATTCGGGCTTGGGAAAACGTGCTGCGGTGCAGGTCACAGACGCGAGTTCGATCGGCGAGAGGATTCGAGAGTGGGAGACACGCCACGTCAAGAGCAGCTGGATCTTTCGTCGTCCGACGGGACCGCGGAGGGCTCCCCACCGGCTCCCAGCGAACCCGTACAGGCCGGTCTGTTCCCCGACGACTCGGTGCCCGATGAGCTGGTCGGCTACCGCGGGCCGAGCGCCTGCCAGATAGCCGGCATCACCTACCGGCAGTTGGACTACTGGGCCAGGACCTCGCTTGTGGTGCCGTCGATTCGCAGCGCCGCCGGGTCGGGCAGCCAGCGGCTGTACTCGTTCAAGGACATCCTGGTCCTGAAGATCGTCAAGCGGCTGCTGGACACCGGCATCTCCCTGCACAACATCCGCGTCGCGGTCGACCACCTGCGTCAGCGCGGTGTGCGCGACCTGGCCAACATCACGCTGTTCTCCGACGGCACCACCGTCTACGAATGCACGTCGGCCGAGGAAGTGGTGGACCTGCTGCAGGGTGGACAGGGTGTGTTCGGCATCGCCGTGTCCGGCGCGATGCGGGAGCTGACCGGGGCCATCGCCGACTTCCCCGGTGAGCGAGCCGATGGCGGCGAGTCGATCACCACGCCCGAGGACGAGCTGGCGTCTCGGCGCAAGCACCGCGACCGCAAGATCGGCTGACGAGCCACCCTCAGGTGCGCGGACGGTAGAATCGTCCGCGCATCGCCCTTGTGCGGGAGAGTTCCGTGACGGCCAGCCACGGACGCCGAAGGAGCAACACCTCTCCGTCAACCTCTCAGGCACCCGGACCGCGCAGGGCCCCGATGCCTCTGGAAAGTGGTGAGCGCAGTGCTCGTCTGGCTGGCTCACCCGCCCATGGGGAAAGGCGCCGCCTCAGGCCGCCGAATCTCTCAGGCGCCCGGATCGGGTTGACGACAGAGGGAGAGGGAACCGCAGCGGTTCTCGCCCCGAGCGTCAGGAGATGGCCAAGATGGAGATCTTCTCCCACGATCAACCGAGTTTCGCCGACCGGCACATCGGGCCGGACGCCGACGACGTCGCCACCATGCTCAAGACCATCGGCGTGAACTCACTCGACGAACTCGCCGAAAAGGCGCTGCCGGCAGGCATTCTCGACGCTTTGACCGCCGACGGCGTGGCGCCCGGGCTGGACCGGCTGCCGCAGGCCGCCACCGAGGAGCAGGCGCTGGCCGAGTTGCGCGCGCTGGCCGACGCCAACACCGTCGCGGTGTCGATGATCGGCCAGGGCTACTACGACACGCTGACGCCGCCGGTGCTGCTGCGCAACATCCTGGAGAACCCGGCCTGGTACACGGCTTACACTCCATACCAGCCGGAGATCAGTCAGGGCCGGCTCGAGGCACTGCTGAATTTCCAGACCATGGTCGCCGACCTGACCGGGCTCGAGGTCGCCAACGCATCGATGCTCGACGAGGGCACCGCGGCCGCCGAGGCGATGACGCTGATGCACCGTGCGGTGCGCGGCCCAGCGAACCGGCTCGCCGTCGATGCCGACGTGTACACCCAGACGGCCGCCGTGTTGGCCACCCGCGCCGAGCCGCTCGCCATCGAGATCGTCACCGCCGACCTGCGTCAGGGCCTGCCCGACGGCGAGTTTTTCGGCGTGATTGCCCAGCTGCCCGGCGCCGGTGGCGCCGTGACCGACTGGACCCGACTGGTAGCGGAGGCCCACGAGCGCGGTGCGTTGGTCGCCATCGGCGCCGATCTGTTGGCGTTGACGCTGATCACCCCGCCCGGTGAGACCGGCGCCGACGTGGCCTTCGGCAGTACCCAACGCTTCGGCGTGCCAATGGGATTCGGCGGACCGCACGCCGGCTATCTGGCCGTGCATACAAGGCACGCACGACAGCTGCCGGGCCGGCTGGTCGGGGTGTCGGTGGACAGCGACGGCTCGCCGGCCTACCGGCTGGCCCTGCAGACCCGCGAACAGCACATCCGCCGGGACAAGGCCACCAGCAATATCTGCACCGCACAGGTGCTGCTGGCGGTGATCGCCGCGATGTACGTCAGTTATCACGGCGCCGACGGCCTGGCCGGAATCGCGCGCCGGGTACACGGCCACGCGCGCAGTTTGGCGGCCGGGCTGTCCGCGGCGGGCATCGAGGTGGTGCACGACAGCTTCTTCGACACCGTGCTGGCCAGGGTGCCGGGTCGGGCCGGGCAGGTCCGCGACCGGGCCAAGGCGCGCGGCATCAACGTCTGGTGCGTCGACGGCGACCACATTTCGGTGTCGTGCGACGAGGTCACCACGGGTGAGCATGTCGACGCGGTGCTCGCGGCTTTCGGAGCCTCGCGCGTCGGCGACTTCGGTGGGCCGGACATCTCGACCCGTAGGTCGGATTTCCTGACCCATCCGGCGTTCACCCGCTACCGCACCGAAACCGAGATGATGCGCTACCTACGGTCCTTGGCAGACAAGGATATTGCGTTGGACCGCAGCATGATTCCGCTGGGTTCGTGCACCATGAAGCTGAATGCAGCCGCCGAGATGGAGCCGATCACCTGGCCGGAGTTCGCCCGTCAACATCCGTTTGGGCCGCATTCCGATGCCCCGGGGCTGCGCAAGCTGATTGCCGATGTGGAAGCCTGGCTGACCCAGCTGACCGGCTACGACGCCGTATCGCTGCAGCCCAATGCCGGCTCGCAGGGCGAGTACGCGGGCCTGCTGGCGATCCAGGCATATCACGCGGAGCGCGGTGAGCCCGGCCGCGACGTGTGCCTGATCCCGTCCAGTGCGCACGGAACCAACGCGGCGTCCGCGGCGCTGGCCGGCATGCGTGTGGTGGTGGTGGCGTGCCGGCAGAACGGCGACGTGGACCTCGACGATCTGCGCGCCAAGGTCACCGAGCACGCTGATCGGTTGTCCGCCTTGATGATCACGTATCCGTCCACGCACGGCGTCTACGAGCACGACATCGCCGAGATCTGTGCGGCGGTGCACGATGTCGGCGGCCAGGTCTACGTCGACGGCGCCAACCTCAACGCCCTCGTCGGGCTGGCGCGGCCGGGAAAGTTCGGTGGCGACGTCAGCCACCTGAATCTGCACAAGACGTTCTGCATTCCGCATGGCGGGGGAGGACCCGGTGTCGGACCGATCGCCGTTCGGGCGCACCTTGCGCCGTATCTGCCCGGCCATCCCCTCGCCGACGAATTGCCCGACGAGCACACGGTGTCGTCGGCGCCGTACGGGTCGGCATCCATCCTGCCGATCACCTGGGCCTACCTCCGGATGATGGGAGCCGAGGGGCTACGCGCGGCGTCGCTCACCGCGATCGCGTCGGCCAACTACATCGCCCGCCGCCTTGACGAGTACTACCCGGTGCTGTACACCGGCGAGAACGGCATGGTTGCCCACGAGTGCATTCTCGATCTGCGCGGCATCACCAAGGCCATCGGTGTCACCGTCGACGATGTCGCGAAACGGTTGGCGGACTACGGTTTTCACGCGCCAACCATGAGTTTCCCGGTTGTTGGCACGCTGATGGTCGAACCGACCGAAAGCGAGAGCCTGGCGGAAGTCGACGCGTTCTGCGAAGCGATGATCGCGATCCGTGCCGAGATCGATCAGGTTGGCGCCGGTGTGTGGCCTGCCGACGACAACCCGCTGCGAGGGGCGCCGCACACGGCGGAATGCCTGCTGGTGTCCGAGTGGAACCACCCGTACACCCGCGAACAGGCGGCCTATCCGCTCGGCAAGAACTTCCGGCCCAAGGTGTGGCCGCCGGTACGCCGCATCGACGGCGCCTACGGCGACCGCAACCTGATGTGCTCGTGCCCGCCGGTGGAGTCGTTCGGCTAGATTCCTTCGCTTCTGTGTCGTTTGTTGCGGCAAAACGCGAGTAGCGGACGCAACAAGCGACACACAATCGGCGAGTATTCGCGTACGGTCTCATGCGTGTTGCCCGCGAGCGTGGCCGAGTGGCGCGATGGCGGCGGATTGATCTCGACGGGTTCTATGTTCGCCCGCGGCTTCGCCCAGCTGTTCGGCAAGGACCATCCGCTTTCGGCGGAGGAGGCGGACGCGCAGTGGGCGCTGATTTCGCACAACGGCGGGCACCGGATCGCCCATCTACTGATCTCCTACCTCGACGAGCGGGTGCGATACGCATCGCGATGGCATGGCGCGGTACGGGATTCGCCCAAGCCGCTGGGTTTCCTGTGGGGCCTAGATGGGTGGAAGTGCCGGACGTGTTTGCCCGGGGGCGCTGAGTCTGCTCGACGCCTTGCGTTAGGCCAGGAAGGTGGCGACGGCCGAGGTGAGCTCGGGGGAGGCCGACGTGGCCAGGTTCTGGTAGCTGCCGCCACTGGCCTGGGCCACCGCCTCCCAGGTTGCCCGATCGGGGTCGGCACCGAAGTCGATGATGTTGATGGCGATGGGTCGGGCCGGGTCGAAGGTGCGACGCACGTACTCCTGTAGGTCGGAGCCGTCCATGCTCTGGTCGGTGTGCGGTCCGGCGGTGATGACCAGGATCGAATTCGTCTGTCCCTGACGGTATTTCGCAAGCTCTTCGTCGTAGATCATCTCCAGTGTGGTGAACGAGACCGCGCCGCCACCGGACGCGGACTGTGAGTCCAGCGCTGCTGCCAGAGCCGCCGAGCGCGGCTGGCCATCGACCGGATCGGACAACGGGCCGGTCGCCACCTCGGAGCGGCCCTCGACGCCGTCAAAGCTCCACAGCCCCACCGACGACGCCGGCGGCAACGCCTGCAGCCGCGCGTCCAATGCCGCGAGCACGTTGTCCAGCCGCGACTCGCCGCCTTCCTGGGTGGGCATCGACTGGTCGAGCATGATCGTGACGGCCGGGTTGCCCGCCGGCGCGGTCAACGCGTTGGCCAGCGTGGCGCGCATTGACATGTCGCCGACCGACAGCGGTGCCGAAACGGGTGCAAAGCTCGTGACGTCGCTCTGCGGCGAGGTGCCGCCTTCCGCCCGGAAGCCGGCTTTGGCCAGTTCGGCGAGCTGCTCGGGTTTCCGCATGAATCGGGCGAATTCGCTGGCAGCGGTCACCTGTTCCTCGGACAGCCAGGTGCCGCTGAGCAAGACAGCCGGATAATCGGCGGTCGCCGCCGGCCCGGGCGGCAGCCACGAGGCCACGATGTTCTTGGCATCGGGAAGTGACGTTCCGCGTTGATAGAGCTGCTGCTCGGTCGTGACGACGGCGTGTACCGGGGCGGCCGCCGGATCGGTGGCCTTCACCAACGCGTCCATCGCGGTGCTCGCCTTGTCGTCGGCGAGCTTGGGCTGACCGGCCACCAGGGTGTTCACCGCGCCGATGCCGGCACTCGGAGGAGCCCCCGCCGGGGCGGACGCCGCCGCAACGGCCTCGGCTGCCAGGTGGGAGGCGTCGCTGTCACCGCTCAGCGGAAGCGATAGCCGCAGTGACCCCCAGCCTGGGAGGTTAAGCCCGTTCAGGGCGGTCGGGTTGGATTGAAGACCCGGCAGAGTAGCCCAATTCTGCTGTGCTAGTGCGGCTTTGAGTTCTGGACGGATAGCAAGCACGACCGGAGAGCTGACCAGCGACCGGCTGTCGCTGACGGTCTGTTCCCCCGCCACCGTCTCCAGGCGGGCCTGCGACACCGAGCTGGCAGGGATCCACAGCGCCGGCCGTTCGCCGAGTTCCGCCGGCCAGTTGCCAACGAAGCCATTGATCACCTGGTCGGAGTCGGCCGGTTTGACGTCGATCGCCACACAGTGGTCGCCGACCGGGTTGGCGGTTTCGTTGAACTGCTTGCCCAGCGCCGAAATTTGGTCGGCGATGGACGGATCGGCGATCACGGCGACGGGTTGCTGTCCGTCCACGCAGCGCGCCGAGGCGGCGTCGGACCGGTTGGACAGCGCGTCGCCGAAAAAGCGCCACACGATGACGGTGGCTACCACCGCCACGACGGCGACCAGCGCCGCGATGACGCCGACACTGATGCCGCGCCGGCCGGTGGCCACGGCGCGGTGACTACCGGTCCATTCGCCTTCCTCCCAGTCGCCGGTGTGCTTCGGACCCGAGGGCGGCGGCGGTGGTGATGGCGGCGAGAAGGACGGCGGTTCGGCGGCGGGGCGACGAAACTCGGGTTCGGCGGCGGGGCGACGAAACTCGGGTTCGGCGGCGGGGCGACGAAACTCGGGTTCGGGGTGGTACTCGCGCGGATACTCCGGCTCATAGTCGAGCTCGTACTCCGGCTGTTGGTATTCGGGCTCGCGATACCGCGGCTGCCAGGGAGGCTCGTCATAGCCGACCTTGCCGGCATCGCCGTAGTCGGGCTCACCGTACTCGGGCTCGTCGTAGTCGGGCCGGTAGCCGGTGTGGTCGTACGGCGGCTCCTGCGGCTCTTCGGGAGGCTGGCCCGAGGAATCCTCCGGGTCCGGAATGCTGTGCCTACCCATTCCTGCGCTTGCGTCCTCTCCGTTGGCGAATCATCGCTGGCCGGTCACCGGCCTGCCGAGGTCTAATCACGGGTTCGCGGCCTTGAACTCGCGCCGGCGTCGATGCAGGATCGGCTCGGTGTAGCCGTTGGGCTGCTGCGTTCCGGACAGAATCAGCTCCTGCGCGGCCTGGAACGCGACGCTGGCGTCCGGGTCAGGCGCCATCGGCCGGTACTCCGGGTCCATCTCGTTCTGTTCGTCCACCACCGCGGCCATCCGCCGCAGACTGGCCTTCACGTCATCGGCGGTGATGACGCCGTGCCGCAACCAGTTTGCCAGTAGCTGGCTGGAGATGCGCAGGGTCGCGCGGTCCTCCATCAGCGCCACGTTGTGTATGTCGGGCACCTTCGAGGAGCCAACACCGGCGTCGATCCAGCGCACCACGTAGCCCAGGATCGACTGGCAGTTGTTGTCGACCTCCTCGCGGATCTCCTCGGGCGCCCAGGCCAGCTCCTTGCCCAGCGGGATGGTCAGCAACTGGTCGATACCTGCGCGGCGCTTGCCGGCAAGCTCCTTTTGCACCTCGAAGACGTCGACCTGGTGGTAGTGCATCGCATGCAGCGTCGCCGCGGTCGGCGACGGCACCCACGCGGTGGTGGCGCCGGCCTTGGGCTGTCCGATCTTCTGCTCCACCATGTCGGCCATCAATTCGGTCATCGCCCACATGCCCTTGCCGATCTGCGCGCGCCCGACAAAGCCGGTGGCCAGACCGACGTCGACGTTGTTGTCCTCGTAGGCCAGGATCCACGGCTGGCTCTTCATCGTGCCCTTGCGGACCATCGGCCCGGCCTCCATCGAGGTATGGATCTCGTCGCCGGTGCGGTCCAGGAAGCCGGTGTTGATGAATACCACTCGCTCGGCGGCGGCCTTGATACAGGCCTTGAGGTTGACGGTGGTGCGCCGCTCCTCGTCCATGATGCCGACCTTCAGGGTGTTCTGCGGCAGGCCGAGCACGTCCTCGACCCGGCTGAACAGCTCGACGGTGTAGGCCACCTCGTCGGGACCGTGCATCTTCGGCTTCACGATGTAGACCGACCCGGTGCGGCTGTTCACCAGCGGCCCGTTGCCGTCATTCTGCTT
>NZ_JBOGDB010000278.1:0-6056 GCF_050701515.1 Mycobacterium sp.
GCGGTGTTCCGTCGGGCGCATACTGCTGGGCGCCGTAGGGCGGGGCGCCCGGGTAGGGGATCGGGCCTGGCGCCGGTCCGCCGTCGACGCGGTTGACGGTAGGCGGTTGCGGCACGCCGCGGGTGACGGGGAAGAAGTTGGTGTAGCCCGGGAAGCCGATGCCCGGGTTCGGCCGGATATCCACACCGGTGCCCCATCCGGTGTTGGTGATCAGCTGGCGCTGTGGCCAGTTCTGTGCGACGTCGGGCAGCGAACCACAGCCGGGCTTGCCGCCGGGGCCGCCCCTGGCGCCATTGACCGGTAGGTGTTCCGGGTACTTGTAGGCGTCGTCGCCGAACAGCAGCGCGACGTCGAGGAGCACGGAGTAGCCGTTCTCACCGCCGGCGATGTCGGCGAACCCGAAGTCGATGACGTTCTTCCCGCCGACCAGGGTGCAGGTGAGTTGCGGGCTGTATTTCCTCAGCAGGCTGGTGGTCGGCTCGAGGATGTTGATCGCGTTGACCAGGTTGTCCTTGTTGGGCCCGATCAGGTTGATCCCGCTGTTCGCCAGCCCGATGACATTGAGCAGCAGCGAGTCGAGCTGTTCGGCTTCCTCGACGATGGTGGTGCTGGTGGTGCTCGCAGCGTCGAGCACGGTGACGATGTCCTGTGCGGCGGCGCTGAAGGTATCGCTGAATCCTTTGAGCGCTCGGAAGTCCTGCCGGATGGTTTCGCTGCGCGGATTGATCTCCATCAGCACCTCGTTGAGGTCTGTGGTCGCCTGGCCGAGGGCCTCACCCTGGCCACGAACGCCCTCGGCGAGCGCGGATAGCACGGCGTTCAGTTTGGCGGGGTCAATATGCTTGAGCAGCTCGACCACGTTCTCGAACACGGTGTTCACCTCGGTGGCGACATTGCGCGCCGGGACGATTGCACCCGCGGCCAACCGCTGCGGGCTCGGGTCGTCGGGAACGATCAGGTCGACGTACTTCGACCCGAACACCGTCGTCGCCTTGATCTCGGCCTCGACGTTGGCGGGAATGTAGCGGAGCTGGTCGGACGATATGTTCAGCTTCAGGCTCACGGGTTGGCTGTCGGCCGAGAGCCGCTCGACCCGGCCGACCGTGACCCCGCGCAACTTGACATCGTTGCCGGGGTTCATCACCAGCCCCGCCCGATCCGATGTCAGGGTGACCGGAACGTAGGACTTGTAAGAACCGGTGAAGAAGAACACGCTGACTCCGACGAGCCCGACGATGATCAGGAGCAGGAACAGGGTCCACCAGCCCGGCGAGATACGCCATTCGCCCGGTCTTCTCGCTGTCGTCGCCGCCATGCCGCTACCCGGAGATGTCCAGGCCGCCGGTGGCGCCGAAGATGGCGATGCCGACGAAGAAGCTGACGAACAGGGAGGTGACCAGCGAGGCGCGCACCGCGCGACCGACGGCCTCCCCGACGCCGGCCGGCCCTCCGGAAGCGTGGTAGCCGTAGTAGGTGTGAACCAGCATCACCGCGAAAACCATCGTGATCCCTTGCAGGAACGACAGGAACACGTCGACGGGGTTCAGGAACGTGTTGAAGTAGTGGTCGTAGACACCGTCGGACTGTCCGTAGAAAGCGGTGACCACAAGCCGGCTCCCCCCCATGGCCGCGAGCATCGCGACACAGTACAGCGGGATCGACAGGAACAGTCCCGCGAGCAGCCGGGTGGAGCACAGATAGGGCACCGTGCGGACGCTGATCGACTCCAGCGCGTCGATCTCCTCGTTGATCCGCATCGCGCCCAGCTGCGCGGTCGTGCTGGCCCCGATGGTGGCGGCCAGCGCGGCGGCGATGATGACCGGGGGCGCGAGGCGAACGTTGATGTACACGGTGGCGAACCCGGTCAGCGCCTCGACACCGACGTTGGACAGGGCACTGTAGCCCTGTAGGGCAACCAGGCTGCCGGCCTGCGAGAGCAGGAAGGCGACGACCACGATGGTGCCGCCGATGAGCGCCAACGCCCCGAGCCCGAGGCTCATCTGGGCGATCATCCGCAACAGCTCGACCTTGTAGTGCACGAAGACGTCCCTGGTACCGGCGACCGTCTTCGCGTAGAACTGGGCCTGCTCGCCGATCCGGTTCCAGCCGTCACCGACATTCCTGGCGGTTAGGGTGATCCGCCCACCGTGGGGGCTCGCGCCGCCGCTTTGACTCATACCGTTGCCTGCAGGCCGATGACGGTAATGACCGTTCCGATCGCGAACAGCACGATGAACGTCAGCACCACGGTTTCGTTGACCGCGTTGCCGACACCCTGTGGCCCGCCGGTGACCGTCAGCCCCTTGTAGCATGCGATCAGGCCGGCGAACAAACTGAACAGCGACGCCTTGGCCAGCGCGATGATCAACTCGGGGACGCCCACCAGCAGGCTCATGTTCGCCACGAAGGCACCCGGGGGGACGTCCTGCAGATACACCGAGAAGATGAAGGAGCCGGCCAGGCCGGCGATGATCACCACGGACGTCAGCATGGTCCCGACCAGGGTGGCCGCCAGTACCCGCGGCACCGCCAACCGCTGGATGGGGTCGAGGCCGAGCACCCGCATCGCGTCGATCTCCTCGCGAATGGTGCGGGCGCCGAGGTCCGCGCACTGCGCGGTGGCGCCGGCCCCGGCGACCACCAGCGTGGTAATGATCGGGCCGATGTAGAGCACGGTGGCGATCGACGCGACCGCCCCGGACAGGTCGCCGGCGCCCAGCTCGATGAGCAGCAGGTTGAGGATGAACACGACGAACGTCACAAACGGGAGCGACATCGCGACCGTCGGGAACATCGAGACGCGCGCGACGAACCAGGTCTGGTCCAGGAACTCGCGAAACGCAAACGGCGGCCGAAACATTGCGACGATCGTGTCCAGCGACATCGCGAAGAAGTCGCCGGTTACTCGAAGCGACTTGGTGGCACCGGCGGAAAGGACCACTAGCGGCTCCCCCTTGGCCTGGACCCGAACGCCATCAGCTACTGATCCTTTCGACGCTGGGCACCGTCCCCCGCAAACGACGTGATGCATGACACACAAGCCTGCCGGTGAACCGTACAACACAGCTCTTCACGCGAGCAACACTAGCTGACGAAAAGCTTATTGATTAACTATTTCACTACTTCGAGGTTCTCAATACCGGCAGCGAGCGGCATTGACATGCACATAGAGGGCGTCCATCGACAGCCGGTTGGTTGTCAGCCACTGCCAATGTCATACTGTGACAGATGCAGAGTGCGCCAAAGCCCACGACGATTCTTCCGACGTATCGGCCGATCGCTGCGGATCTACGCGCTGAGCAAACTCGCCGCATCGTCTCCGCAGCCGCGATGGAGATGTTCCACATCCACGGCTACGCGCGTACCACGATGGAATCCATTGCCGCCACCGCGGGAGTTTCCCCGCGCACCCTGTACCGTCACTACGGCAGCAAGAGCGCGCTGTTCGTCGCCACGATTTCCGTCGGTGCCGCCGACTTCCCTGAGCAACTTGCGGCCTACGTGCAGCGATGGCCGCTCCGGCGGTCGATTCTGACCGCTTTCGCGAATACGGCAATCGATGCGAGCGATCAAAGCCGCGCCTTGATGCACCTTGTAGTCACCGAGGACGAAGTATCGCAACTATGGCTGTCGACCGCCCAGCGGCTGCTGCCGCGGCTGGCGAACATCCTGCGTGACGCGACGCCCGGCGACTCGGGCGACACCGTGGCGTGGGAGGCTCGGGCTGGCGCGCTGATCGGCGCACTCAACGTCGGCTATCGGAGGTGGGCCACCACACCGGGCTCAGACCTCATCGGATTGGTTTCCGAGGCCGTGGATGCAGTCCTGCCGATCCTCTCACCGGAAGCGGCCGGGAAGCACGGTGCCGCACCAGTCAAGCGGGCCGCGCGATCGCCCGCCACCTGAGCCATGGCATGTCCGTTGAAATCGGGAACGGGCACGTCGGTCTCCGTTCGTGCTCGCCGCGAACCGCGCGATTTGTCCGACGATCCGTCCGTAGCCGCAACGCTGTGATGCCTCAGGCCACCGAGCGCAGGATGAGTTCGGAGGTGGCGGCCAGCATGTCGTCGCGGGACACAGCGGCCACCGCGTTGTGCTGGACCATCAGCCAGGACCGCTCCAGCATGGCCATCACGGCCAGTCCCGTCGCGGCATCGACCGTCAGAGGCGTCGACGCGATCTTGGCGAGGCGCTGACCGAGTGCTGCCGCGGTGCGTCGATGCGAGCGGGCGACCGCTGCGCGGAACGCGGGATCGCGTGGCATATCCTCCTCCGAACGGGTGACGAACGCGCCGTTGCGGTCCAGATAGGCGAAGTACCGGCTCACCCACTCCGCGACAGCGCTGAACGAGGGCGGATCCTCGAGGTCGGCCAGCGTCTCGACGACGGCCATCGCCTCGCGATAGGTTGCGGTGCCGAGTTCGATGAACAACTCGGTCTTGTCGGTGAAGTAGTAGTAGAAGTTCGCCCGCGTCACGCCCGCCAGGTCGGTGATATCGCGAATCGTCACACCGGAAAATCCTTTGCGGGCGAATGCAACTCGCGCTGCGTCGAGAATGGCTAACCGCGTGCGGTCAGACTTGCGGCCGCCCGCAGCCGGATCGTCAGACACCGTGCCCGACGGGTTCGGGATAGAAGCCGCCCGCCCACGACCGCAGCGCGGCGAATCCCTCAGCCTCAGACGGCGCCAGTGCGGGCAGGTCCATGTACTGCTGGTGCTCCCAGATCCAAATGTCGTCGGGTAGCGCCATTTTGGCGCCGACGAGCCGGTCGGCGAAGCCGTCGGAGTCATCACTGATCCAGTAGCCGGCGAAGATGTCTGACCTCGTGTCGTCGATGGGGGTCGCACAGATCGAGATGACACGAACGCCTTCGCGGGTGTGCTCGCCGTTGAAGCTGACGCCGAGGCCTGACCAGTAGATCTCGATGGTGTTCAGAGTGTCACCGGGACGATCCGCACCGTCAGCCCAGCGCTTGCCGAACCCGACCTTCGCCGACCACGCCGTGTTGTCGCGCGTCTCCCGAAGCACGGTCGGACTGATCGGCGTGCGGTGCACGAAGCGGAAATGGTGTGGATCGACAGCGTTTTCGGCGATGACCTGCGGGTGGACCTTGACGTTCTCGAACCGGGTACGACACTCGGCGTCGAACGGGTAATAGCCGCGCGACGAGACGTGCTCGCCGAGTACCGCGAACCCGTCCGGCGCCTCCCACGCCGGCTCATCACCGCGGACGTCGTGCCAGATGTAGATCGAAGCGTTCTTCTCGGCGACGGGATACGACCGGATGCGGCGTCCCTTGTTGGGCCGCTTCTCGTACGGGATGCGCACGTTGCGCCCCCGACCGTCCCACACCCAGCCGTGGAACGGGCACTGGATTCCGTCCTCGACCACACAACCGCCGTGGGCGAGGCTGGCACCGAGGTGCTGGCAGTGCGCGTCGAGCACGCACACGGATCCGTCCAACTGCCGGAAGGCGACAAGGTCGCGACCAAAGTAATGCAGCGGCAGCGTCCCGCCCTGCGCGATGTCAGCGCTCCATGCCACCTGGAACCAGCCGGTGGGCAACATGCTCGGCAACTGCGTCATTGGTAGTCAGGGGCGCGGTGCCCGCGGTGCGGGTCCGTTTCCCCATCCCCCTTTCAATCCGTGCGTGCGGTTTTCCCGCACACGGCTTTCCGATGATCTTCTTGACATGGTTACGCAGCCTTTGGGTAGCGGATGGTGCCGCGTAGTCGGTGTAGGCCGTGCCCGTTAAACCACTCCCCGATCCACTGATCGGCTTGCCCGGGGCGTAGGTTGCGGCCGCGCTTCTTGATCATCAAGTGTCGCAGCCTGCCCACCACGTAGCTGTCGATCTGGCGGAACTTTTCAGCGCGATCACATCACGGATAACCATCCCGGCCCGGTTGCGTCCGGTACGGTCGCGCACCTTGGCCCGCACCCGGGCCATGGCCGCTTGGCTGGGCCAGCGGTGCAGGTAGTAGCGCACAATGCGCTTCTGCTCCCACAACCGCCCCGACATGCGCGCCCGGAAGTGACAACCCAGAAAATCCA
>NZ_JBOGDB010000279.1:0-6827 GCF_050701515.1 Mycobacterium sp.
ACGGTCGAGTGCCCGCTGAATGCCCGGTCGATGACCTGCCACTGCACCGGGTCGGTGTCCTGGAACTCGTCGACCATCACGATCGGCCAGCGCTGGCGCATGCGGTCACGCGCCGGGGAGTCCTCGCCCTCAAGCGCTTTGGCCAGTCGGCTCAACAGGTCGTCGTAGCCGAGGATGCCCATCCGCCGCTTGCGGTGCTCGAGCTCGGCGACCACCTTGGTGACGAGGCCCAGCCGGTCGGCGGCCTCGGTTTCGGGATCCGGGTTCTCGGGTCGCAGCTCGGCGCACGGGTCGCCGACGACCGCGCGGGCCAACTCCAGCGCGTCCCTGTACGTCAGCGGCGGATCGTCGTCCTGCCGGCCGAAGTCGGCGAGGTAGATGTCGTCGACTATTTCGACGACCAGCTCGTCCAGGCTCTCCACCAGCGTGACGCCGGCCTCGCTGTCACTGGCGACGCCGAGCGATTTGAGCACCAGGCCGCAGAACTCGTGCGTGGTCGCGATCGTCGCGGCGTCGAAGCCGGACAGTGCGTCGCGCAGCCGCGCCAGCCGCCGCGCCCGGTCGTCGTCGGCGCCCTGCAGCAGATGCTCGATGAGATCCGTTGTCTCGACCGGCTGATTCTCCAGCGCGGCGACGGCGTCGACGATCTGGCCGCGGACCCGTTCCCGTAGTTCCCGGCTCGCCGCGCGGCTGAACGTGATCAGCAGCATCTGGTCGAGCGTCGTCGCCGTTTCGGCGAGGTACCGGGTGACCAGTCCGGCCAGCGCGAAGGTTTTTCCGGTGCCGGCGCTGGCTTCGAGCACCGTGGTCGTGCACGGTCCCGGCAGGTCGCCGAGCAGATCGAACCGCTGCATCAGCCGACGCTCCGCTCGGCGTCGAGTACGGGCAGCCACACCCGGACGGCGAGCGCGCCCAGCCGGGTGTCCTCGCCGTCGACCTCTTCGCCGGGCCGGGGAGGCTCGTCGAGCAAGGCGCCGAGTTTCGCGTCGGCGCCCCAGATCTTCGCGTGCGCGCGGTCGGCGTTCTCCGGGGCCACGCCCTCCTCCCATTTGGTGCGGGCGAACGCGAACGGGTTTCGGTTCCGTCGGCGCTTCTCGGCCCAGGCGCAGGACGTCTTCAGCGGCAGCGGCAGCGGTCCCCGCCGTCCCGCGTCATAGATCGCCACCAGATCACGCAACACCGCCATCGGATCCGGCGGCAACCCGAACACCCGCGCCGTGATCTCCCCTCTGTCGCCGCGGCCGATGCACGCCGCCGCATATTGGTGGCCCGCGGCACCCAGCGCGACGAGCGAGATCCACGACTGCAGAACGTGTTTGGGCGCCAGCCTGGAGTAGGTGATCGACACAATGCCGCGGCGGTAGACCGGTGACACCGTTCCGGTCAGTCGCCTGCCGTTTCCCAGGTCGACGTCGAGGTCGTGGGCCGTCGTGGTGTTGCTCTGATACTTCAGCGCCGCCATCGCGAGTTCGGCGGCTTCGTCGCTCAGCGCCCGGGCCTTGCGCTCGCCCAGCCGGCCCGGCGGTAGCGTCCCGCGCAGCACTTCGGCCGTGGTGGCGACCTCGAGGTCGACGCCGCGCATCAGGTCGCCGACCAACCGGTCGCCGATCGACCACTGCTGCAGCGCGTCGATCTCCACGGGCATGGCGTCCTCGACGCCGTCGGCCTCCCACGGCAGCGTGAAGTCCAGCTCGCGGAAGAAGCCCTCCACCGGATGCTTGAAGAACCGCAGCAGGTCGGCCAATTCGACGTCGCCGCTGGGCAATTCGGAGGTGACACCGGCGATGAACGGCCGTCGCTCCGAGCGCACGCCGGTCGCCGCTTTCGCCGCGCGCAGCACGACCGGGTCGAACGTGAACGGCTGGTCCGCGATCAACCCTCCCCGCTCGACGTTCTTGATGTCGAACGGCTGCAACGGATGCTCCACCACGACGCGCTCGCGGACCGGATCCGGGGTGGTCTGGTCCAACGCGTCCAGCAGTTCGAGCAGCGGGACGGCCGGCGGCCGGTGCGCGCCGGTGTGCTCGTCGGTTCCGGTGTAGGTGACGACCAGCGTCTCGGTGGCCGCGCAGATCGCGTCGAGCAGCAGCTGCCGGTCCTCGGAGCGGATGTCGCGTTCACCGGTCATCGGACGGCGGGCCAGCGCGTCGTCGCCGTCGACCAGATCCAGCCGCGGGAACACGCCGTCGTCGAGGCCGACCAGGCATACCACCCGGTGTGGGACCGAGCGCATCGGCACCATGGTGCACACCGTCAGGGTGCCGGTGCGGAAGTTGGCGCGGGTGGGCCGTCCGGCGAGGTGCCCGGCCATCAGCGACCGGACGTCCGTCAGCCGCATCTCGGTGTCGGTGCGAGTTGCCGCTTCCGTCAACACCTTTGAGAACTCGCGTTGGAGCTGGCCGGTCTGCCAGACGTCGCCGGCGCCGACCCGGGTCAGCGCCTCCACGCCGTCGCGCAGGGCGTCCAGCCATTCGGTGAGTGGCCGGACGCCGGTCAGCCGGTCCGCCACCGCGGTCAGCCGGTCGACGAACTCGGCGAAGCGTCCCGCCAGGTCGACGCGGTCGCTGCCGACGTCGTCGAGCGGCAGCGCGGTGTCGATCCACGCGTGCGCGTCGTCGGACATCGCGACACCGGTGAGGATCCGGTCGAGCCCGAAGCGCCAGGTGTTCTGCGCGAAATGATCGAGGCGATACGGCCCCCGATGCGTGGCGTCGAAGCCCCATCGGATGCCGGATTGGCGTACCCACTGCGAGATGGTGTCGAGGTCGTCGTCGGTGAACGCGAATTGGGCGCGCACCGGCGGGGTCTGCGCGAGGTTGAGCACCTGGCTGGCGGTGGCGCGCGTGTCGGCGATGTCGAGCAGCTGGGCCGCCACCCCGAG
This sequence comes from Mycobacterium sp., assembly GCF_050701515.1. Taxonomy (GTDB): domain Bacteria; phylum Actinomycetota; class Actinomycetes; order Mycobacteriales; family Mycobacteriaceae; genus Mycobacterium. The sequence continues at coordinate 2,882 of NZ_JBOGDB010000279.1, forward strand.
CAGCGGGTTGGTCTGCACCAGCGACCGGTCGGCCAGCCGCACCCGCAACCGGTGCGCCGGGTGGCTGCGGCCGGGCACCTCGCCGAGGCCAAACGCGGCGACGATGAGCGGCGCGTAGGTCTCGATGTCCGGGCACATGACCAAGATGTCGCGCGGTTCGAGTGTCGGGTCGTCCTGCAGCTGGCCGAGCAGCACGTCGCGCAGCACGTCGATCTGGCGGGCGGCGCCGTGGCAGCTGTGCACCTGCACGGACCGGTCGCTTTCCGTGAGCAGGCGCGAGCCGGGCCGGACCTCGTTGGCGCAGATGTCGGATTGCAGCCAGCCCAGCAGGGTGTCGGGTCGCGTTGCGGCGCCGACGAATTCGTCGGTGTCACCGGCTGGCAGGCTGCGTTGCAGTTCGCGTAGGTCTCGGCCGAGCGTGTCCAGCAGTGGGTGGCGGGCATGGTGGCGGCTGGTGTCCTCGCGGCGCGGAACGAGGTCGTGGAGGTCATTGAGCCTCTGCCACAGGTCGTCGCTGGGGTGCGGGAGCCACAGGTGCAGGTCGTGATGGGTGGACAGCGCTTGCAGCAGTTCGATGTCGGTGGCCGGCAGCCGGGTGTGGCCGAACAGCGACAGCCGCTCGGGCAGGTCGCTCGGTGTCGCTCGGAGGCGGGCAAGAGTGGTCTGGTGTCGGACATGCGGCGGATCGGCGTCGACGCGGTCGACCAGCGCCCGCCAGAGCGGGGGCTGCCAGAGCAGATCCGGATCGATATCACCGGCGATATCGTTTTCCCAATCGACAAGGAGCTGTGGGCGCTGCCGAGCGTAGGAGGCGAACAGCCCGGCGAGCCGCCGTGCCACCGCGTACCGGCGGCCGCGACGCAGCTCGGCCTCGTCCTCGTTCGCCGCGAAGTGGCCCAAATGCGTTGCGAGCGTGCGGCACCAGTCCTCGTCGAGGCTGGCGTCGATGGCCTCCAGCAGCGGCCAGATCATCGCATCGGGGGACCAGGGATCGTTGTCGACCGTGCCGGTGATCTCGGCGATCAGCGAGGCGGGGGAGCGGAACGACACCCCGGCGCAGACCCCGTCGGCGCCGTCACCGCGCCCCAGCACGTGGGAGAGCCGCTGGCTCAGCCAGCGCTCCATGCCGCGCGCCGAGACCAGCACCAGCTCCTCGGCGAACGGGTCCGGCAGCGGAATGGCGAGCAGCGCACCCAGGCCGTCGGCGAGAAGGTCGGTGCGATCAGCGCGATGGAGGTGAAGTGCCATCGGTGGCCACGATAGGAGGTTGGTTCGAGATGATGACGGATTCCGGTGACGTTTGTCCGCGACCCGTGGCCAACTTCCCGCCGGCAAGGCAGCCGTCGACTTATCCGCTGACGGTTCCGGATGTCACACCCGGATGTGACCATGGAGGTGTGGAAGGCTACGACATCATCGGCGACGTCCACGCCTTGCTGGACGATGTTGGGTCCGCCGCTATCGATCTGCGGCGAGCCGGGGTGGTCGGTGATCCGAGTGTCGAAGCCCGACGGGTCGACGGGGTCGGCCGTGTCGGCCGTGTCGACCGCGACGACGCGGCGGTACCGCGCCGGATTCCTGCCCGTTGCTTCAGCCGATGAACGACATCGACCGGAACGGCCCAATCACCCCTCTCGCCAGGTTGTCCGAGATCCACTCGTCAAGCTCTTCGACCGACACGCGGCCGTAGTCGCCGATCGCTTCCACCCGGCGCTTCAGCAGCGTCCTTGACCAGCCGGGTCCGTTGTGTTGCCGCACGTACTCCCACGTGCACGTCTTCAGGCGGTAAGCCTGCTGGCGGCCGTAGCCCTCCAAGGCGTACACCGGTGTTCAAGCTGGCAGCCAGATCGGAAGTTTGTCCCTTAACCAAATCAGCCCCGTTATTGAGACAGCCATTTCTGAGACGGCCATCTGAGACGGCGTGACCTGGGCAGACATGTCGTGCTCGACAGCCAATCTGAGACTCTCGAAAACCGTCTGATTCGAGACAGTCGGTAGGTTGCGGCAGGCGGATCGGATTTGGGGTTGCATTCGGTACCTAGGTACGGGTTTAACCTGGGCGTATGGCCAATAAAGGTAGTTCTGGCGGGTGGGTTCCGACGTCGTGCACGTTGCCGACAATCGATCAGTCGCTCCGTGTCGCCGAGTTCGATGAGTTGTTCGAGTCCTCCGTGGTGAGGTGGGCTCGGCCAAGTGCGACAGCACTGGACCTCACAATCGCTTCGCGTGTAGAAGCATCGGCTCGGGACATCGCCAACCGCGAGGTCGGCTGTTGTTCGTTCTTCACCTTCGATTTCCAACCCGCCGCCGATGGTGTGCTCATGCGCATCGGTGTCCCGACGTCGCATGTGGATGTTCTCGACGCCTTGCAGGGCAGGGTCTCCAGCCTCGTGCGGACCCGTGGTGTCGCCAACCATGGCTGAGACCGGATTGCGCAGCGGCCATGTTGCTGATGCCGCTGGGGTGAATGTGCAGACGCTGCGCTACTACGAGCGACGTGGGCTACTGGACGAACCCGATCGCACCCTCGGCGGACACCGCCTCTACCCGCCCGAAGCGATCACCGTATTGCGGGTCATCAAGGCTGCCCAGCGCCTTGGTTTCACGCTGGAGGAGGTCGCCGACCTGCTGGAGGTGACCCAACTCCGTGGTCGCCGTCGCGCCGACGCCGGATTGCAGGCCTGTGCCAGGGTGAAGTTGGCTGAAGTCGAGGCCAAACTCGTCGAGCTCAGGACCGTGCGGGACACGCTGCGCGACGCCCTCGACGCGGGGTGCGACAACCTCATCGAATGCGCCGAGAGTGCGTGTTGCCCAGTGCCGTTCGACGGCGTAGATACCGAACGAGATGGAGTGCGCTAAGGGCAATGAGAAGGGTCTCAGCGGTCAGGCGGTGGCTCGCCACGATAGGTGTTGGCGCGGTGGCTTGCGTGGCCTGCTGCACGGTGGTGCCGATAGTCGTTGCCTCGGGCATCGCTGGCAGCGGCCTACTGTTGGCCGGGGCTGGATGGTTGGAGCCGATCGGCCTTGGGCTGATCGCCGTCGGTGCTGTCGGATTGGTGGTGGCCGTCGTTCGGAACCGTCAGCGGTGCGCGACCGACCAGCGTTCAAGCCAAGCGGGCGATGCCGCGTGCGGTTGCGCCCAACAGGAGACTGAACCGCCGCGCCGACTCCGTGACCTCTCATAGGGTCAGACCATGCTGGTGCGCTCCGTTCTCCTGTTCATTGTGGCCGCCGTCGCCGAGATTGGGGGTGCGTGGCTGGTGTGGCAAGGCATCCGCGAACAGCGAGGCTGGCTGTGGGTAGGACTTGGCGTTGTCGCCTTGGGTGCTTACGGCTTTGTCGCCACCCTGCAGCCCGACGCACACTTTGGCCGCGTCCTGGCCGCATACGGCGGTGTCTTCGTCGCCGGATCGCTGGCGTGGGGGATGGTGTTCGACGGATTCCGGCCCGACCGATGGGACGTGACCGGTGCCCTCATCTGCCTGGCGGGTGTCGCCGTGATCATGTACGCCCCACGCAGCGCCTGACAGAGGCCCGGACCCAGCCGCTGCAGTGAGATCCGCTTCAGCCCTTCGTCATGTCGACAGTCTCGCCGAGCTGACCGGGATCGGACGACTGAGACCGAGATTTGAGACCCTCATATCTCGTCTGTTTTGAGACGCGCGGATCAACGCGGAACCGCTCACTAGCGGGAGTTCATCGACACGCGCTCAAGGCGCACCTTGGTCTTGGCACGGGTCACCCTTGCTGGACGATGTTGGATCTCCAAGCCGACACGCGCAGGACTAGTGTGGAGACGGCTGTTCACCTCAAAACAGGAGGGCAGAGCCATGACCGTCACCACCGTCGATGCCGGACCTCGCCAGGTCAGCCGCTCGGTCGAAGTTCCTGCCCCTGCGGCCGAGTTGTTTGCGATCGTCGCGGACCCGCGCCGCCACCACGAGCT
>NZ_JBOGDB010000280.1:0-1533 GCF_050701515.1 Mycobacterium sp.
GCGAGCGGGTGCTCGGCGTCGACAGCCTCAGCAGCTATTACGACCCCGGGCTCAAGCGGGCGCGCCTCGAGCGACTGCTGAGCCAGCGGGACTTCACGTTCGAGCAGCTCGACATCGCCGATCTGGACGCGATGCGGGCGTTGGTCGCTCCGCACGAGGACCAGATCACCGCGGTGGTCCATCTCGCCGCCCAGCCGGGCGTCCGCTACTCGCTCGAAGCGCCGTTCGAATATGCGCACAACACTCTGACAGGGCACCTCGCGATTCTGGAACTGTGCCGGGGCGCGCTGCCGAAGCTGCGGCATCTGGTGTACGCCAGCTCCAGCTCGGTCTATGGCGGCAACACCAAGGTGCCGTTCGCGGTCGAGGACCGCACCGATCAGCCGATGTCGCTCTATGCCGCGACCAAACGGGCGGACGAGCTGATGAGCCATTGCTACGGCCATCTGTTCGGGATTCCGGCGACCGGCCTGCGCTTCTTCACCGTGTACGGGCCCTGGGGACGGCCCGACATGGCTTACTACACCTTCGCCGACGCCATCGCGCACGGCCGCGCGATCACCCTTTACAACCAGGGCGAGATGCAGCGCGACTTCACCTATATCGACGACATCGCGTCCGGCGTGCTCGCCGCCCTGGACCGGCCGCCGGCGGCGGGCAGCGGGCCGCCACACGCCATTTACAATCTCGGCAACCACCGGCCGGTCGAGCTGCGGCGCTTCGTCGAGATTCTGGAACAGGCCCTCGGCAGGAAGGCCGAGATCCGGCTTGCGCCAATGCCTCCCGGCGACGTGCTCGCGACGTTCGCGGACATCGAAGCCAGCCGGCGCGATCTCGGCTTCGAGCCGAAGACGCCGATCGAGGTGGGGCTGCCCAAATTCGTCGAGTGGTACCGCGAGTACCACGGCACCTGAGCGCCCGGCGTCCGAGCTAAGACATTCGGTGCTCTTCAGATCTACCGCGCACGTAGTCCAAGGTGCAGCGCCATCGGATCGAAGTCACGGTCACTGTGCAGCAGGTCGCAGTCCATGGCGATGCACCAGGTGCCGATCAGCAGGTCGATCGTCTTGCGCACGGTCACGCCGAGCCGCCGTAGCGCGCGATAGTAATCCGCGGCCTGGAGTGCCAGATCGACTCCGCCGATCGTCACAAGCTCGAAGCTCAGCAAGACGTCCCTGACCGCCGCGTGCTCGGCGGCATCGGGGATACCGCGCAGAACCTCGCAGAGCACGAGGTCGGCGACGAGTAGGTCGATTTGATTTTCCGTATCGACCGCGGCGGGATCCAGCCGATCGAGAAGCGTACCCAGAATGATGGTCTCGCGCGTCCGGACGCCGCGTAAGTGATCGATCCAGACGGAGCTGTCGACAAGCATCCTCATTCGTGGCGATCGACCGCTTCGTCCAGGCGCTCCCGATGCAGATCACCTTCCCATCGGACGCGGCCGAACAGCTTTCGGGCATCGGCCTGCCGCTTGCGCCGGGCTAGAAGCTGCAGTCCTGCCTCCACGACCTTGCGCTTGGTCTTGAGTCC
>NZ_JBOGDB010000281.1:0-9462 GCF_050701515.1 Mycobacterium sp.
TTGGGCGGCGCCGGGTCGGCCCCCGCCTGTGGGAGCGGGATGGCGGCGGTCAGCGCACCGATCCCGGTCAACATCATCATGCGGCGGCGATCCATCTCGGGCATCTAGACATAAAAGCCGGAACATCTCCGCGGCGCAAATCCTTGGCGGCGGGCATACTTGCCGCGTGAGTCATATCACTTGACAATCATATGGCTCAGTGGTGATATGAAAGGGTGGACGCATTCGCCGTGATCGCCGACCCCACCCGGCGGCGCATCCTGGACACCCTGCGCGAGGGCGCCGCCGACGTCGGCACTCTCGTTGACCGGCTCCGCATTTCGCAGCCGTTGGTGTCCAAGCATCTGGGGGTATTGCGCGACGCCGGCACCGTCGACGTGCAGGTGGACGGCAAGCGGCGCGTCTACCGGCTGGCCGAAGATCCGCTGCCGGCGGTGCTGGCCTGGGTCACGCCGTATCACCGCAAGTGGGCCGCCAGCCTGGACCGTCTGTCCCAACTCATCGAAGAGGAGCAGTCATGACGAACTCTTTGCAGGGAACCCTGGAAAACCGCGACGGCGCATGGGTTTTGACGCTGGTGCGGGACATCGCCCATCCGGTCGAGAGGGTGTGGCCGTGGCTTGTTGAGCCCGATAGGCTGCGGCGCTGGTCGCCGATTGTGCCGGACAAGCCCCTCGATGACGTCGGCCCGCGACAGGTCCGGGAGAACCCCGGCGACGAACCGGTGACCGGCGATGTGATCGCGGTCGATCCTCCGCACGAACTCCAACATCGCTGGGGCGACGACGACGTGGTGCGCTGGCGGCTGGAACCAACGGCGACCGGCTGCCGACTGACGCTGGAGCAGTCGATGCGCGACCGGGACAAGGCCGCAATGAACGCCGCCGGCTGGCAAATCTGCCTCGACGTGCTGGAGGAAACGCTTGCCGGCACAGCCTCAGGGCGTGTGGTGGGCCAAGACGCCGAACGGCATGACTGGGAGTCGCTGCGCGACCGCTACGCCAAGCTGCTCGGCGTCTAGCTCCCCGGCTGGGCGCGGTGAAAGACGGCCTCGACGTTGTTGCCGTCCGGGTCGCGGACGAACGCGCCGAAGTAGCTGGGGTGATACTCCGGCCACAGCCGCGGCGGGTGTAGCGACTCGGCGCCGAACTCGAGCGCGGCGTCGTAGAACGCCTTGACGGCATCGACGTCTGCGGCCTCGAAAGCCACGTGAATCTCCCGGTTGGGCCCCGCCGCGTCACCGGCGTTCATGTCGGCGATCCAGAAGTCGGGCCTTCCGTCTTTGCCGTAGCCGATCGCGACCTGGTAGTCCATCTGGCGGCTAAAGCCGAGCACGCCGAGGACCTTGTCGTAAAACGCCTTCGATTTCTCCCAGTCCGCGCAGTTGATTCCAAAGTGGTCAATCACGGGCCCCATCCTGGCATGGTCGCCTGACACCGTCGTACATTCAGCTAATGGCGCATGACTTCATCATCCGTAACGGGACCATCGTTGACGGCCTCGGCGGTCAACCCTTCGTCGGCGATGTCGCAGTCTCCGATGGCGTGATCGCCGCCGTCGGCACCATCGACGGCGACGCACGCCGCGAGATCGACGCGACGGGGTCGCTCGTCACGCCCGGCTTCATCGACCTGCACACCCACTACGACGGGCAGGCCATCTGGTCGGACCGGATGACACCGTCGTCCGCGCACGGTGTGACGACCGCGGTGATGGGCAACTGCGGTGTCGGCTTTGCGCCGTGCCGCGCCGAGGACCACGAGGTGCTGGTCGACGTGATGGCGGGGGTGGAGGACATCCCCGGCGTCGTCATGGTCGACGGGCTGCCGTGGGACTGGGAGACATTTCCGGAGTACCTGGACGCCGTTGACTCGCGGCGGCGTGACATCGACGTGGCCGCGTACCTGCCGCATTCGCCGCTGCGGGTGTACGTGATGGGTCAGCGCGGCGGCGACCGCGAGCCGGCCACCGCCGGGGATCTGGATCGGATGCGGGGGCTGGCCAAGGAGGCGATCGAGGTGGGCGCGCTGGGGTTCGCCTCGTCGCGGTTCTCGTTCCACAAGACCGCCGGCGGCGAGTTGATCCCCAGCTACGACGCGGCGCAGGCCGAGATCGACGCGATCGCCTCCGGTATCGCCGCGGGAGGCGGCGGGCTGATCCAGTTCGTCCCCGACATCGCAGCGGGCGGTTATGCGAACGTGTTGCAACAGGTTTTCGAGGCCGCGCAGGACAACGGACTGCCGGTGACGTTCACACTGGCCACCGGTAACGCCGGCGATCCGATCTGGCCCGACGCGATCACGATGATCGAGAAGTTCAACGCCGTGGCCAACGAGGACACCGCGATCACCGCGCAAGTGTTCCCGCGCCCGATCGGCCTGGTCATCGGCCTTGAGCTCACCGGCAACCCGTTCGTGTTCTATCCGAGCTACCGCGAGATCGCCGACCTGCCGCTGGCGGAGCGGGTGGCGCAGATGCGCAAGCCCGAGGTGCGGGCTCGCATCCTGGCCGACAAGCCCTCGGACGGCGGCCATCCGCTGCTGTATCTGGCGCAGGCCTGGAACTGGATCTTCCCGTTGACCGAGAATCCCAGCTACGAGCCGGATCCGTCGACCTCTATTGCGGCGCGGGCGAAGGCGCGCGGTGTCAGCCCGATGGAAGAGGCCTACGACCGGCTGCTGGACGACGACGGCCACGCCATGATGCTGGTCGCGATGGCCAATTTCGAGAACAACTCGCTCGACACGGTCGGCGAGCTGATCCGCCGCGACGACGTGGTGCTCGGCCTCGGCGACGGCGGGGCGCACTACGGAATGATTTGCGACGCAAGCTATCCGACGTTCCTGCTGGCCCACTGGACACGTGATCGCGGCAAGGGCCGGCTCAGCGTTCCCGAGGCGATCCGCGAGCTGACATCGGTGCCAGCCCGAGTTGCCGGACTGGCGGACCGCGGCCGAATTGCGGTGGGCTACAAGGCCGATCTCAATGTCATCGATCATGCGGCGGTGCGGCTGCACAAGCCCGTCATCACCCACGACCTGCCCGCGGGCGGCCGCCGACTCGACCAAACCGCAGATGGCTACGTCGCGACCATGGTCTCCGGCGAGATCATTGCCGAGAACGGCGTGCCGACCGACGCGCGTCCCGGCAGGCTGGTCCGCGGCCGCCAGCCAGCTCCCGCGTAACACCTTCGTCGGCCGTGCGGTTTCATACGCGACTTGCCGCTGTGAGCGGATCACGTCGCACAGTCACCACGTCTTGGGGCAGCCGCGCGATATGAGCGCCCGGCCGACGCGGTCGAGAAAGGTTCGCGGGCTGTTGTGCACCATCCCGCTGGTCGCCCTGACATCGATCCAGCCCAGCTCGGGCAGAAGCGAGTATCGCTCCGCATCCCACGCCCACTGCTTGGGGTTGGTCCAGTGGTGAGCACCCTCGAAGTCGACGCCGACGAGGTACTCGGACCACCCCATGTCGATTCGTGCCGCGACGAACCCGTATTCGTCGAGCACGGGAATCTGCGTCTGCGGGCGAGGAAACCCGGCCTGTACCAGCAACAGTCGGGTCAGCGATTCGTAGGGCGATTCGGCGCCACCGTCCACCAGATCTAACGTCTGACGTAGCTGGCATAGACCACGTACGCCCGGATGTCGTAGCGCGATCGCATCGACGTCGTTGACCTTCAGGTCCACCGCGTTCAGCAACGCATCGATGCGCTTCACGCCATCCTCAAGGCCTGACCGTCTGCCCAAGTCGAACGCGGTGCGAGCTGCCGTCGTCACGGACATGCCATTGACCAAGTGCGTTTCACCGGCCAGCAGGTTGTCGGTGTGCACTTTGATCAGCGGAGGCGGCCGTCGATTCGCGTGGATCAGCTCTGCGGGCGAGTCGGGTTCGATCCACTTGGCGCCCAGCATCGCTGACGCCGATTGACCGGCGATGACGCCGACACGTCGGGACCACAGCCACGCTGCCCGGGCTCGGTCTTTCGCCGTCAGTTCGACGCCCCGTGGTGCCCACACTCCGGGATAGATGCCGGCATGGAACCGGCGCAACTCGCGGAATGTCAACGCTGCGGATTCGAGCGCCTCGTCGGCGCGAAATGGCCAGTCGATCGTCTGCATGGGCGGACACTCGCACGCCTGCCTGACACCAACACCACTCGCCGAGTGGTTATCCACAAGCTCCGGTGGCTCAGTGTGCGGTTCGATACGCCCTCGGCGGCGCTGCGCGTGTGAAACCGCACAATCGAGTTACGCGCCGGCTGGCGCGCACCGCTGGCGTCTAGTCTTGCGGCGGCTTGCGACCCCAGACCGAGTGCCTAGCAAGACCCTGCCGTAGCACATATCACGATTCCGGCCGACGAAAGGAACTCGATCCGCTTGCGGAATGAGGAGTCGAATGCCTCAGCCAACGGGTGGGCGCGATCCAACGCCTCAAAGATCCCGCTGTCGGGCTCCTCGGCCAGCAGCCAGGACGAAGCGTCGTTACCATGCGGCGCAACGCCGCGGCCGACAGTGGACGACGTCATAGAAGTTCGGCTCCAGCTCATCGTCGTTGATGTCGACCGCGACGACCAGTCCCGTCGGGCCGACGCGCTCGGAAAACCACCGCACGACGGAGCCGGCCCCGGCACCGACCTCGAGACAACGCCATCCCGCGCCTACTCCGATCGCGTCCAGGTCAGATCGAGTTCAGCCTCTAGTAGCCGCAGGCGCGCAAGCTCGTCGCTCGCCTCAGCGCCCGCCGCAAAGTAGCCATCATTCTCTGGCATGAAGCGATCCTCGCACGAGGGCATCGTTGCCATCACAACCAACCGGCTGACACGTCCGGCCGTGAACTGTGCGGATTTATCCGCCCTGCGCGGCGTGTCGTGTATGAAACGACACACTCGCGGCAACGGCGAACCCAACACACGAAAAAGCCCGGCTCCTTGTGGGAGCCGGGCTTTTCGTCGACCAGGACTTAGAAGTCCATGCCGCCCATGCCACCGGTCGGGTCGCCCATGGGTGCGGCGGCCTTCTCCGGCTTGTCGGCGACGACCGCCTCGGTCGTCAGGAACAGCGCCGCGATGGACGCCGCGTTCTGCAGCGCCGAGCGGGTCACCTTGACCGGATCGGCGACGCCGGCCTTGAGCAGATCCTCGTATTCACCGGTCTGCGCATTCAGGCCGACGCCGGCAGGCGAGTTGCGCACCTTCTCGGCAACAACACCGGGCTCCAGACCCGAGTTGAAGGCGATCTGCTTCAGCGGGGCCTCCAGCGCCACCTTGACGATGTTCGCCCCGGTGGCCTCGTCACCCGACAGCTTCAGATCGTCCAGCGCCGGCGCGGCCTGCAGCAGGGTCACGCCGCCACCGGCGACGATGCCCTCCTCGACGGCCGCCTTGGCGTTGCGGACCGCGTCCTCGATGCGGTGCTTGCGCTCCTTGAGCTCCACCTCGGTGGCGGCGCCGGCCTTGATCACCGCAACACCGCCGGCCAGCTTGGCCAGGCGCTCCTGCAGCTTCTCGCGGTCGTAGTCGGAGTCGCTGTTCTCGATCTCGGCGCGGATCTGGGCGACGCGGCCCGCGATGGCCTCGCTGTCACCGCCACCCTCGACGATCGTGGTCTCGTCCTTGGTGACGACGACCTTGCGAGCCTTGCCGAGCAGCGAGACGTCGGCGTTCTCCAGCGAGAGGCCGACCTCTTCGCTGACGACCTGACCACCGGTGAGGATGGCCATGTCCTGCAGCATCGCCTTGCGACGATCACCGAAGCCCGGGGCCTTGACGGCGACGGACTTGAAGGTGCCGCGGATCTTGTTGACGACCAGGGTGGACAGCGCCTCGCCCTCGACGTCCTCGGCGATGATCAGCAGCGGCTTGCCGGACTGGATGACCTTCTCCAGCAGCGGCAGCAGGTCCTTGACGGTCGACACCTTGGAGCTGACCAGCAGGATGTACGGCTCTTCGAGGACCGCTTCCTGACGCTCGGCGTCGGTGACGAAGTAACCCGAGATGTAACCCTTGTCGAAGCGCATACCCTCGGTCAGCTCGAGCTGCAGGCCGAAGGTGTTGGACTCCTCGACGGTGATGACACCCTCGTTGCCGACCTTGTCCATGGCCTCGGCGATCAACTCGCCGATCTGGGTGTCACCGGCCGAGATCGCGGCGGTGGCAGCGATCTGCTCCTTGGTCTCGACCTCCTTGGCCGACTTGAGCAGCGTCTCGGTGATCTTCTCCACGGCCTTCTCGATGCCGCGCTTCAGGCCGAGCGGGTTGGCTCCGGCCGCGACGTTGCGCAGGCCCTCGCGAACGAGCGCCTGGGCCAGCACGGTGGCGGTGGTGGTGCCGTCGCCGGCGACATCGTCGGTCTTCTTGGCGACTTCCTTGACCAGCTCGGCGCCGATCTTCTCGTAGGGGTCCTCCAGCTCGATCTCCTTGGCGATGGAAACCCCATCGTTGGTGATCGTGGGAGCGCCCCACTTCTTCTCCAGGACGACGTTGCGGCCCTTGGGACCCAACGTCACCCGTACCGCGTCGGCGAGGCTGTTCAGGCCCCGCTCGAGGCCGCGGCGGGCCTCTTCGTCGTACGCAATTGTCTTGGCCATTGCGAAGTGATTCCTCCGAAAGTGGGTAATGCACAGTCAGAGCGACCGCTCGGCGGGTCGCTCCATCCAAAGCTGTGGTCGGGAGCAGTGCCCGCGACGGACGACCATGAGCTGTGCGGCTCGGTCTCACCGGTCCCGACCTAGCACTCACCGGTCGCGAGTGCCAAACTCATTTTTAGCACTCAGCCAGGACGAGTGCAAGATCGCTTCGGCCCGGCCCAATGTGGCAGGGTGGATTTCGATGTCGCTCGTCGTGCCGCCCTATCCTCCACCGCGATACACCAAGGACGAACCGGAGGTCAGTGCCTGGCTTCGGCGAGGCACTGAACCACCGGACTACGACTCGTTCGGCCTCGTGAAATACCACTACCTGGCCAACCAGCAAGCCAGCGACGGGGACTACGGGCTCTACCGCGTCGAGATCGCGCCCAAGGGCGGCGGACCGGGTCCACACTTTCACCGCGCCATGTCTGAGGCTTTCTTCGTGCTCTCGGGCACCGTCAAGCTCTACGACGGCACCGACTGGGTTGACGGGCACCCGAACGATTTTCTCTACGTCCCGCCCGGCGGCATTCACGGATTCCGCAACGAGACCGACGAGCCTACGTCGATGTTGATGCTGTTTGCTCCGGGCGCCCCGCGTGAGCACTACTTCGAAGGGCTGGCCCAGCTGCACAACCTCACCGACGAGGAACGCCGGGAGTGGTTCATCAAGAACGACAACTTCTTCATCGAGTAGCCGACGCGGCCAGCTCGGCCAGGTGCTCAAGCGAGTTGTCGAGGTGCGTCACGTCGAACGGCGGAAACTGGATTTCCTCCCGCAGATGCGGCGGTACCTTCGACCAGTCGTAGGTCAGCGTGACCTCGGTCCGGTCGGCACCGACGGGTTCGAGGTCGTAGCGCCAGAACCAACCGCCGAATTCGAGAGGGGCGTCGTCGGGACCTTGGTGACCGGGGATATGCCGGGGTTCCGCACCGGGCAGCCACGCAATGGCGCGGGGTCGGTCGAACACCTCGACCCGATTTGCCATTTCGTAGTCGTTGTTGGGGTGGTTGTCGTGGTACATCGCCATCCGAAAGATCTGGCCGGTTTCGGTCAGGCGCTTGCCGCCCAGCGATTCCCGCACCCATCCGGTGCCATCGATGGCCTCATGGGTCGACGGGTCCGCCAGCACGTCAAACACGACCTCTACGGGCGCATTAACGGTGGTGGTGGCTTTCATGTGTTCTTCAGTCACGCCAGTACCGACCGTCGACGGGGCCAAAATTCATCGCTACACCCGCAGCAGCTGCGGCAGATCGGTCACCGAGTCGATGACGTGGTTGGGCTGCATCGCGAACTCGTCGGCGGCCCACCGGTCAAGGGTGTCCTGGCGGAACTTGCCGGTGCGGACCAGCACGCCGGTCATCCCGACCACCTGCGCGGGCAGCACGTCGTTGTTCAGGTCGTCTCCGATCATGTACATCTCGTCGGGGTCGACGCCGAGACGTCCCGCGGCGGCGAGGAAGCCGGCCGGTGCCGGCTTGCCGACGGCGGTGGCCTGGCGCCCGGATGTCTCCTCCATTCCGATGAGGTACATGCCGGTGTCGACGCGCAAACCCTCGGTGGTGTCCCATGCGGTGCTGCGGTGCATGGCGACCACCGGCACGCCCTGGGCCATCCAGTCGTAGACGCGGCTGAGCGTCAAATGGTTGTACTCGGGACCGGCGCCGCCGAGCAGGATCACGTCCGGCGTCTCCGGTACCGCGTCGGCGTCGTAGTCGCTGGAGTAGACGATATCGATGCCCGGCATGTCCTCGGCGATCTGGCCGCTGTTGACCAGAAAACATCGCGCGTCGGGATATTGGCCGCGGACATACTCCGCGGTCAGCGCCGCGGCGGTGATCACCTCGTCGGGGCGCACCGCCATCCCCGCCTCGGCGAGCAACTCGGCGATCTGGACACGGGTGCGGGTGGTGGTGTTCGTCAGGTACGAGCACGCAATCTGGTTGTCCGCCAGCACCCGCAGCGTCTCGGCCGCGCCTGGAATTGGCTTCCACGAGGTCACCAGGACGCCATCGATGTCGAATAACACGCCACCGACCGCCATGCTGCGACAGTAAACGGCGAACGCGGCTATCCGCGCGCCCACTCGCTGTCGGCCACCCACGGCGAGGCCGTCGCAGCGATCGACCACGCCAGCTCCGCCGGAACGTCGATCAACTGATACCGCTTCACCCCGGCCGCCGTCGCCGCGATCAGGGTCGCCACCCCCGCGCGCCGCTGCGGCAGCGTCTGGCGCACCGTCCAGCCGATGATTCCGGCCGCGGCGACGCAGTCGCGGCGACGTTCCAGGCTGCCCGCGCGCCCGACCAGCCAGCGGTCGTCCACCCGGTGCCCCAACGCGCGTGACCGGTCGGCGGCCAGCAGCGCGCAGCAGACCGCGAGCACCGCCACCGCAATCCAGGCCCAGATCGGCACATTCACCAACTGCGCCGTGACGAGCACCGCGACCGCGCCGGTCGCCGGCACCGCCAGTGCGCGGATCCAGCGCCTGCGCGTCGCCGCCGGGCCATGCGCGCGCAGCGGGCCGGATACCGCCTCGGGGTTCTCGATCAATTCGGCCAGCACGGATTCGGCGGTGCGAACCGGACAGGGCGGCAGCAACAGCGACGCCTCGCCGGCCCCGGCGACACCCGTCATGATCGCGTCCAGCCGCGCGCCGCCGAGCAGACGGACCAGCAGCGGCTGACGCAACGTGCCGCCGCGCAGCCGGCGCATGTCGAAGGTGTGCTCGCGCTTGCGCAGCAGCCCGTGCTGGAGATGCAGTACATCGGCGTCGCGTCTCAACAGTAGGTTGCCGTAGGTGAGCAGCGACCGCAGCACCGACAGCA
>NZ_JBOGDB010000282.1:0-7939 GCF_050701515.1 Mycobacterium sp.
GGCCGGAACCGACCAACTCCAAGGCGTTTCCTCGCACGTGATGTTTCTTGCCCGCGGGAAGGTGGGTCCGTTCCGGGTAGCAGTGCGGCCGTTTGCCGGCGCGCAGGGAACGCTGGCCGTCCGCGCGGTGATTCACGACGAGGGCGCCGGCGACAGGGCCATCACGGCGTCGTCGTACGTCTTCCGGCGCGCCGGATAGGGGTGGTTCAGCGAAGGAGATGGTGGGCGAAGGGGGACTTGAACCCCCACGTCCCGAAGGACACTGGCACCTGAAGCCAGCGCGTCTGCCATTCCGCCACTCGCCCCAACAACCGGGGGAGCCTATCACGCACGCCGCCCTGCTCCTCAACCGTACCGATCGCTCTCGCGGACCCGCCAGCAACCGCCAGAACCGTCTCCGGCGGCTCGCTGACCTGCATCGAATTGATTCTCAGAGTTCTGTTGGTCCCGCAGCGCAGCGCTGGGCCGATACCATGCAGATACCCGGTGCGGCCACCCGACACGCGGGTGAGTGATGGCGTGAACAGGAACGGCGGACTACGGCGAGCGAGGGGGCGGTGAGATGGGTCTGGTTGACCGCATCGAGCGCAAACTCGAGTCGACCGTGGGCGATGCCTTCGCCCGGGTGTTCGGCGGATCGATCGTGCCCCAAGAAGTAGAGGCCATGCTGCACCGGGAAGCCCAGGCCGGGGCCGGCGAGTTGGCCGGCGGCCGGATTTTGGCCCCCAACGATTACGTCATTACCCTCAGTGTGCCCGACTACCAGAAGGTGAGCGCTGACCCAGACATCACATCGGCCACTTTCGCCAAGCACTTGGAGGGATACATCCATGAGCAGGGATGGCAAACGTATGGTGATGTGGTCGTCAGTTTTGAGCAGTCCGCGACCCTGCACACCGGACAGTTTCGCGCTCGTGGTGCGGTCAACCCTGACTCGGCCACCGGCGAACCCGCCCCAGCACTACGAGACCGTGCGTACACCGCAGAACCAGGAGTACAACAGATGACTGACAATCCGAGTCACCGCGGAGGCCAGGGACAGGGGCGGCCCGCCGACGAGTACTACGACGAGCGTTACGGACCGCCGCCCGAAGATCCCCGCGAAGGCGCCCCGGATCCCCGCGGCCAGTATCCGCCAGACCAGCGCGGCTACCCGCCGCCGGCCGAGCCGGGCTATCCACCCCGTCAGGGCTACCCCGACCAGGGTGGCTACCCCGACCAGGGCGGCTACCCGGATCAGGGCGGCTACCCCGACCAGGGTTACCCGCCGCAGTATGAGCAGCGCCCGCCGGCCGGCTACGGCCCCCCGCCAGGTGGTGCACCCGACCAGGGCTACCGCCAGGCACCCGGCGGTTACGGCCCGCCGCCCGGCGGCCAGCCCGGCTACGGCGGCGACTACGGCCGTCCGCCCGCCCCACCCCGCCAGGACGAGTACCGCCCCGAACCGCGCCCGGGCTATCCGGACCAGGGTGGCGGCTATCCGGATCAGGGATACGGCCAGCCCTACGGTCGCCAGGAGTACGCGCAACCCGACTACGGCCGCTACGGCGAGCCGCCGGCCGGCGGTGGATACGCCGAACCCGGTTACGCCGAGCCCGCCGGCGCCGACTACGAGTACGGACCCACTGCCGGTCAGCCGGCCGGTTATGGCGGCTACGGGCCGGGCGACTACCCGGCCGGTGGTGCCGCCGTCACGCTGCAGCTCGACGACGGCAGTGGCCGGACTTACCAGTTGCGCGAGGGCGCCAATGTGATCGGCCGCGGCCAGGACGCCCAGTTCCGGCTTCCCGACACCGGTGTGTCCCGCCGGCATCTGGAGATCCGGTGGGACGGGCAGGTTGCGTTGTTGTCGGACCTCAACTCCACCAACGGCACGACGGTGAACAATGCGCCGGTGCAGGAGTGGCAGTTGGCCGACGGCGATGTGATCCGGCTCGGGCACTCCGAGATCATCGTCCGGGTTCACTGAGGTCTCGGCCGGTCAGAGCCCGAGGGAGAAGCTGTCGGCTTCACCCTCACGCCGCTTCCCGTCCAAGTATCGTGACGTTGCCGATGGTCGCTGGACTGCCCGGAGAGGACGTCAGATGCAGGGATTAGTACTGCAACTGACGCGCGTCGGATTCCTGCTGCTGTTATGGCTGTTCATCTGGTCGGTGTTGCGGATCCTGCGGACGGACATCTACGCGCCGACCGGTGCGGTCATGGTCCGGCGCGGCCTGGCGCTGCGCGGCTCACTTCTGCCGTCACGACAGCGCCGCCACGTCGCCCGCTTCCTGGTGGTGACCGACGGCGCGCTGGCCGGTACCCGCATCACGTTGGGCAGCCAGCCGGTGCTGATCGGCCGGGCCGACGACTCCACGCTGGTACTCACCGACGATTACGCGTCCACGCGGCACGCCAGGCTGTCTCAGCGAGGTTCGGAATGGTATGTCGAGGACCTAGGATCGACCAACGGCACATACCTTGACAGGGCGAAGGTGACTACGGCAGTACGGGTTCCGCTGGGCACGCCGGTTCGAATCGGCAAGACGGTAATCGAGCTGCGCCCGTGACAGCGCGCCCGCGTGGGGGCACCTCCCACCCGCAGGGTAGGGGTAGAGCGCAATGACGCTCGTGCTTCGTTACGCCGCGCGCAGCGACCGCGGCCTGGTCCGGGCCAACAACGAGGATTCGGTGTATGCGGGCGCCCGCCTGCTTGCGCTGGCCGACGGGATGGGCGGGCACGCGGCCGGTGAGGTGGCGTCCCAGCTGGTGATCGCCGCGCTGGCGCACCTGGACGACGACGAGCCCGGTGGCGACCTGCTCTCCAAGCTCGACGCCGCCGCCCGGGATGGCAACTCGGCGATTGCAGCGCACGTCGAGGCGGACCCCGATCTCGAAGGTATGGGTACCACACTGACCGCAATCCTGTTCGCCGGCAACAGGCTTGGGCTTGTGCACATCGGTGACTCCCGTGGCTATCTGCTCCGTGACGGCGACCTCACGCAGATCACCAAGGACGACACCTTCGTGCAGACACTGGTCGACGAGGGCCGCATCACCGCCGAGGAGGCGCACAGCCATCCGCAGCGTTCGTTGATCATGCGGGCGCTCACCGGCCACGAGGTAGAGCCGACGCTGGTCGTGCGGGAGGCGCGGGCCGGTGACCGTTACCTGCTGTGCTCGGACGGCCTCTCCGACCCGGTCAGCCACGAAACCATCTTGGAAGCGCTACAGCTTCAGGATGTGGCCGAGAGTGCCGACCGCCTGATCGAGCTGGCGTTGCGGGGTGGCGGGCCGGACAACGTCACGGTCGTCGTCGCCGACGTCATCGACTACGACTACGGCCAGACCCAACCCATTCTTGCCGGCGCGGTGTCCGGTGACGACGACCTCGCCCCACCCGACACCGCCGCGGGACGCGCATCGGCGTTCAATCCGCGCCGGAACGAGGCCAAACGCGTTGTGCCGCAACTGGAAGAGCTGGTGCAGCAGCCACGCTCGCGGCGCCGAATGCTCATCGCGGCGGCGCTATTGGTGCTCGTCGTGCTGGCCGGGCTGGCGATCGGCCGGGAGATTGTGCGCAGTAATTACTACGTCAGCGAGCACGCCGGCACGGTGTCGATCATGCGAGGTGTTCAGGGCTCCTTTCTCGGCATCGAACTTCAGCAGCCATATCTACTGGGGTGCTTGAACGCGCGAAATGAGTTGTCGCTCATCAGCTACGGGCAATCCCGTGACAATCTCGCTTGCCGGATGCTGGGCGTCGACGACATGCGGCCCTCGGAGCGGGCGCAGGTGATCGCCGGCTTGCCCTCGGGCAGTCTGGACAATGCCATCGCCCAGATCGAGGAGCTGGCGCGCACTTCGGTGCTGCCGCCGTGTGCACCGCGCACCCCCACTACCTCGACCCCGCCCACCACCACTGCACCGCCGCCGCCGCCCCCGGAACCGCCCGGTCCCCCGGATAATCCTCCCGACAATCCACGCCCACCGGGTCCCGGCCCGGCGCCGGAAACGCCCGCCACTGTCACGGCGCCGCCACCGCCGCCCTCGCCCACCGCTACCGCCCTGCCGCCGCCGCCCTCCGAGCCGGGCAAGGACTGCCGGATGGTGTCATGACGACTCAGCCGCAGCCGCCCGTCACTGTGTTGCCGCCGTTGCCCAATCGGCGCAACTCCGAACTGTTGTTGCTGGGCTTTGCCGCGCTGATCACCACGCTGGCACTGCTCATCGTGGAAGCCAATCAAGACCAGGGGCTGCGCTGGGATCTGGCGTCCTACACCGTCGCTTACGTGGCGCTGTTCTCCGGCGCACACCTTGCCATCCGGCGCTTCGCCCCATTCGCCGACCCGCTGCTGCTGCCGGTTGTGGCGCTGCTGAATGGCTTGGGCCTGGTCATGATTCACCGTTTGGACCTCGCCGAAGGTGTACTCACCTCGGGAGGAATGCGCAGCCCGAGCGCCAATCAGCAGATGCTGTGGACCCTGGTTGGAGTGGCGGCGTTCTCACTGGTGGTGATCTTCCTGCGGGACCATCGGATCCTCGCACGCTACGGCTACATCTGCGGTCTGGCCGGCCTGATACTGCTGGCCATTCCGGCCGTGCTGCCCAGGTCGATTTCGGAGCAGAACGGCGCCAAGATCTGGATCGAACTGCCCGGTTTCTCCATTCAGCCGGCCGAGTTCTCCAAGATCTTGTTGCTCATCTTCTTCGCCGCGGTGTTGGTGGCCAAGCGCAATCTGTTCACCAGCGTCGGCAAGCATTTCCTCGGCATGGACCTGCCCCGCCCCCGCGACCTTGCGCCGCTGCTGGCCGCCTGGATCATCTCGGTGGGCGTGATGATCTTCGAAAAGGACCTCGGCACATCGCTGTTGCTCTACGCCTCGTTCCTGGTGATGGTGTACGTGGCCACCGAGCGGTTCAGTTGGGTCGTCATCGGTTTGACCTTGTTCGCCGCGGGAAGCGTTGCGGCGTATTACGTTTTCGATCACGTCCAGACCCGGGTGCAGACCTGGATCGACCCGTTCGCCGACCCCGACGGGGCCGGCTACCAAATTGTGCAGTCGCTGTTCAGCTTCGCCACCGGTGGCATCTTCGGCACCGGCCTCGGCAACGGGCAACCCGGCGCGGTGCCGGAGGCGGCGACCGACTT
Source organism: Mycobacterium sp. (assembly GCF_050701515.1). GTDB lineage: Bacteria > Actinomycetota > Actinomycetes > Mycobacteriales > Mycobacteriaceae > Mycobacterium. The sequence continues at coordinate 5,135 of NZ_JBOGDB010000282.1, forward strand.
CATCATTGCCGCAATCGGTGAGGAACTCGGGCTGGTCGGCCTGGCCGGCGTGCTGATGCTGTACACGATCGTCATCATCCGCGGCCTGCGCACCGCGATCGCCGTGCGGGACAGCTTCGGCAAGCTGCTGGCGGCGGGGCTGGCGTCCACCCTGGCGATTCAGTTGTTCATCGTGGTGGGCGGGGTGACCAAGCTGATCCCGCTGACCGGGCTGACCACACCGTGGATGTCCTACGGCGGCTCGTCGCTGCTGGCCAACTATGTGCTGCTGGCGATCCTGGTCCGTATTTCGCACGCCGCCCGTCGACCGATCGTGACCCGGCCGCCGAACACTTCGCCGATCGCCGCGGCGAGCACCGAGGTAATCGAGCGCGTATGAATACCTCCCTGCGTCGCATCTCCGTCATGATCATGGCGTTGATCGTGCTGTTGCTGCTCAACGCCACGATGACGCAGGTCTTCACCGCCGACGGGCTGCGGTCAGATCCCCGCAATCAGCGCGTCCTGCTGGACGAGTATTCGCGCCAGCGGGGCCAGATCTCGGCCGGCGGCCAGCTGCTGGCGTACTCGGTGTCGACCAGCGGCCGGTTCCGGTTCTTGCGCGTCTACCCCAATCCGTTTACCTACGCCCCAGTCACCGGCTTCTATTCGCTGCGCTACTCGAGCACCGGGTTGGAGCAGGCCGAGGACACCATCCTCAACGGCTCCGATGAGCGGCTGTTCGGCCGTCGGCTTGCCGACTTCTTCACCGGGCGCGATCCACGCGGCGGCAACGTGGCGACCACCATCAATCCTCAAGTGCAGCAGGCGGCGTGGGACGCGATGGAGGACGGTTGCAACGGGCCGTGCAAGGGCGCGGTGGTGGCGTTGGAGCCGTCCACCGGCAAGGTACTGGCGCTGGTGTCGGCGCCGTCCTACGACCCCAATCTGCTGGCGAGCCACGACGTCGAAGAGCAGTCCACCGCCTGGCAGCAGCTGCGGGACAATCCCAGTTCGCCGCTGCTCAACCGGGCGATCTCGGAAACCTATCCGCCCGGCTCGACATTTAAGGTCATCACCACCGCCGCGGCGCTGCAAAACGGTGCCACGCCGAACACCCAGCTGCCCGCGGCCGCACGAATTCCGTTGCCGGACAGCACCGCAACGCTGGAGAACTTCGGCGGTACACCCTGCGGCGGCGGTCCCACCGCCCCGCTGCGGGAAGCGTTCGCGAAGTCCTGCAACACCGCATTCGTCCAGCTCGGCATCGACACGGGTGCCGACGCGTTGAAGTCCACTGCGCAGGCTTTCGGCCTGGACACCAGTCCGCCGCCGATTCCGCTGCAGGTCGTCGAGTCCACCGTTGGCCCGATCAGTGACGCCGCCGCCTTGGGGATGTCGAGCATCGGGCAGAAAGATGTCGCACTCACACCGCTGCAGAACGCGCTGGTGGCCGCCACCATCGCGAACGAAGGGGTAACGATGCAGCCGTATCTGGTCGATAGCCTGAAGGGGCCCGACCTGTCCAATATCGCCACGACCGTCCCCGGTGAACAGCGGCGTGCCGTCTCCTCGCAGGTCGCGGATACACTAACGGATCTGATGGTCGACGCCGAGCAGGTGACGCAGCAGAAGGGAGCCATCGCCGGCGTGCAGATCGCATCCAAGACAGGCACCGCGGAGCATGGAGCGGACCCGCGCAACACGCCACCGCACGCCTGGTACATCGCGTTCGCGCCGGCCCGCGCACCCAAGGTTGCGGTTGCCGTGCTGGTAGAGAATGGCGGCGATCGACTCTCGGCCACCGGAGGTGCGCTCGCCGCGCCCATCGGCCGGGCCGCCATCGCCGCGGCATTGCGGGAGGGATCATGAGTCCCCGAAGACGAGCACGAGTGAGGATCGCAGCGAGGGACGAGCGAGGACCGGAGCGAGTGGGAGTCGAGGCATGAGTCCCCGCGTCGGAGTCACGCTGTCCGGCCGCTACCGCCTGCAGCGGTTGATCGCCACCGGGGGCATGGGCCAGGTGTGGGAGGCCCTCGACTCGCGCCTGGGTCGCCGGGTGGCGGTGAAGGTGCTGAAAGCCGAGTTCTCCTCCGATCCGGAGTTCGTGGAGCGCTTCCGCGCCGAGGCGCGCACCGTCGCCATGCTCAACCATCCCGGCATCGCCAGCGTCTACGACTACGGCGAGACCGATATGGACGGCGAAGGCCGCACCGCGTACCTGGTGATGGAGCTCGTCAACGGCGAGCCGCTCAACTCGGTGCTCAAGCGCACGGGACGGCTCTCGCTGCGGCACGCGCTGGACATGCTCGAACAGACCGGCCGTGCCCTGCAGGTCGCCCACACGGCTGGGCTGGTGCATCGCGACGTCAAGCCGGGCAACATCCTGATCACGCCGACCGGCCAGGTGAAGCTCACCGACTTCGGCATCGCCAAGGCGGTCGACGCCGCGCCGGTGACCCAGACCGGCATGGTGATGGGCACCGCGCAGTACATCGCGCCCGAACAGGCACTGGGGCATGACGCGACCGCTTCCAGCGATGTCTACTCACTGGGCGTCGTTGGCTACGAGGCGGTTTCGGGCAAGCGGCCGTTCACCGGCGACGGCGCGCTGACCGTTGCGATGAAGCACATCAAGGAGGCGCCTGCCCCGCTCCCGGCGGATCTGCCGCCAAACGTCCGCGAGCTGATCGAGATCACCCTGGTGAAGAACCCGGGGATGCGCTACCGCTCCGGCGGCCCGTTCGCCGACGCGGTGGCCGCGGTGCGTTCCGGGCGTCGCCCGCCGCGCCCCAATGCGGCGCCCACCCTCGGGCGGGCCACGCC
>NZ_JBOGDB010000283.1:0-25570 GCF_050701515.1 Mycobacterium sp.
GCCGCGGGCGGGTCGGGTACCCCGGCGGTTCGGGTGCGCGACGCACAACCGGAAGCGCCGCCCGCGGGCACCGCCGCGCCGTTGGCCACCCGGCCGCAGCGACTCGGCTACGCAGAGCATCTGCGCACCGCCGGGCTATCGGGGCTGTTCGGAGCCGCTCTGCCCGGCCTCGCGGGGATATTGCTGTTCACCCTCGGCGGCACCGCCATTGGGTATCGACAGGCCAGAACGGGTCGGATGGTGCGGATGACCCCGGCCGCGCGCCTACTCCGGTAGGCGCCGTCAGATTTGTTTCGGCGTCAGCCGCCGAGCGCTGCGATCAAGTCCTTGATCTTGGTGGCCTCGTCGTCGAGCACCGGCTCTTCGGCCTCGACGGCTTCGATGAGGTCTTTGCGTAGGCCCACGCCGTTCGCCGCCTCCTTGGTGGAGAGCTTGGCGCGCCCGCGGGCGATGTACAGGCGCTGACCCAAGGTGGCCGCCGGCCCGTTCGCCGCGGTTGCCATCAGATCGTCGAAGCGGTTGCGGACACCGCTCAACGCGACGATGACGGACGGCGTGACCCGGCTGCGGCTGGCGGCGTCCGACAGCGAGCCGGACAGCTTGCGCAGACCGGCGAGGATCACGCCGACGCGGTCGGGGTACGCCGGGTCGCCGGGGTCGGGCAGGGCATCGATCGCGGCCGCATACATGTGCATAGCCGCATCGGCCAGACCAACAATTACTGGAGCTTCACCATCATTTGGCTCAGACACGGCCACTCGATTCGTCGTCGAAGATCTTGATTGATGACCAAGACGCCCCGTTTGCCGGAGCAGTTCGCCGAAACGGTAACCCGTCTCGACGGTGGATTCAACCGTTTCTGCGCAAACACCGTAAGGACCATGAGCAGATTCAAGTTCGGCGGGCGTGGGTAGGTTTGAAGATCGATGGATGCGACGAGCGCCGCCGACGAGAACGTCGAGCATGACCCCACCGAGGGCAGCCACGTCGAGGACGGCGTGGTCGAGCATCCCACCGCCGACGATTTCGGCCATGCGCGTGTCCTTCCCGAAGATCGCAGCTGGTTCAAGCGCGCCGTGTTCTACGAGGTGCTGGTGCGGGCGTTCTACGACTCGAGCGCCGATGGTTCGGGTGACCTGCGCGGGCTGATCGACAAGCTCGACTACCTCAAATGGCTTGGCGTCGACTGCCTGTGGCTGCCGCCGTTTTACGATTCGCCGTTGCGCGACGGCGGTTACGACATCCGCGATTTCTACAAGGTTTTGTCGGAATTCGGCACCGTCGACGATTTCGTCGCACTCCTCGACGCCGCCCACCGCCGCGGCATCCGGGTCATCACCGACCTGGTGATGAACCACACCTCCGACTCGCATGCCTGGTTCCAGGAATCCCGTCGCGACCCCGACGGGCCGTACGGCGACTTCTATGTATGGAGCGACACCAGCGAGAGGTACTCCGATGCCCGGGTGATCTTCGTCGACACCGAAGAGTCGAACTGGACGTTCGATCCGGTGCGGCGGCAGTTCTACTGGCACCGATTCTTTTCCCACCAGCCCGACCTCAACTACGACAACCCCACGGTGCAGGAGGCGATGATCGACGTCCTGCGCTTCTGGCTCGATCTCGGCATCGACGGCTTCCGGCTGGACGCCGTGCCCTACCTGTTCGAGCGGGAGGGCACCAACTGCGAGAACCTGCCGGAGACCCACGCGTTCCTCAAGCACTGCCGCAAGGTGGTCGACGACGAATACCCCGGCCGGGTGTTGCTTGCCGAGGCCAACCAGTGGCCGGCCGACGTCGTCGAGTATTTCGGCGACCCGGACACCGGCGGGGACGAGTGCCACATGGCGTTCCATTTCCCGCTGATGCCACGCATATTCATGGCGGTGCGGCGGGAATCACGCTTCCCGATCTCCGAGATCCTGGCCCAGACACCGCCGATCCCGGAGATGACGCAATGGGGCATCTTCCTGCGCAACCACGACGAGCTCACGCTGGAGATGGTCACCGACGAAGAGCGCGACTATATGTACGCCGAGTACGCCAAGGACCCGCGGATGAAGGCCAACGTCGGCATCCGGCGTCGATTGGCCCCGTTGTTGGACAACGACCGCAACCAGATCGAACTGTTCACCGCGCTGCTGCTCTCGCTGCCCGGGTCGCCGGTCATCTACTACGGCGACGAGATCGGGATGGGCGACATCATCTGGCTCGGCGACCGCGACGGGGTGCGCACCCCGATGCAGTGGACCCCCGACCGCAACGCCGGGTTCTCCGACGCCAACCCCGGCCGGCTGTATCTGCCGCCCAACCAGGATCCGATCTACGGCTACCACTCGGTGAACGTGGAGGCGCAGCGGGACAGCTCGACGTCGCTGCTGCATTGGACCCGCACCATGCTCACGGTGCGCCGCAGGCACGACGCGTTCGCCACCGGCACGTTCCGTGAACTGGGCGGATCCAACCCGTCGGTGCTGGCTTACCTGCGCGAGATAGAAGACGATGGCTCCGAAGACACCGTGATGTGCGTGAACAACCTGTCCCGGTTCCCGCAGCCGATCGAGCTGAACCTGCAGCATTGGAATGGGTACACCCCGGTCGAGATGACCGGGTACGTTGAGTTCCCGCCGATCGGCCAGTTGCCGTACCTGCTGACGCTGCCGGGTCATGGCTTCTACTGGTTCGAGCTGCGCGGGCCTGAGGAGAAGCCATGAGCCAGCCAGCGAACTTGCCATGGTTCCAGTGGCTTCCCGAGCAGCGGTGGTATGCCGGACGCAGCCGCGAACTGTCCTCGATCGAACCGGCGCGGGCGGTGGCGCTGCGCGACGACCTCGACCTGGTGCTGCTGGATGTGTCCTACACCGACGGCTCGTCGGAGCGCTACCAGGTGATCGTGCGTTGGGCTGGCGGAGCCGCGGACGCGGCGACATTTGGCGGAGGTCCCATCGACGAATATCTCACCGTCGCGACGATCGGCACCGTCGACGACCGCACCGCCTACGACGCGCTCTACGACGCGTCAGCACCCGAGTATCTGCTGTCGCTGATCGACGCGTCGGCCGTGGTCGGCGGCGTGACCTTCACCAAGGAGCCGGACGTCACGCTTCCGCTGGCCGCGTCGCCGCGGGTGTCTGGCGCCGAGCAGACCAACACCAGCGTGGTGTTCGAGGAGGAGGCGATCCTCAAGGTCTTCCGCAGGATCACGTCCGGCATCAACCCCGACATCGAGCTGAACCGGGTGCTCGGCCGGGCGGGCAATCCACACGTGGCGCGGCTGCTCGGGTCGTTCGAGACCGAGACCCCGGACGGTGAACCGTGCGCGTTGGGAATGGTGACCGCGTTCGCCGCCAACTCGGCGGAGGGCTGGGACATGGCCACCGCGAGCACCCGCGACCTGTTCGCCGAGGGCGACCTGTACGCCGACGAGGTCGGCGGGGACTTCGCCGGCGAGTCGTATCGGCTCGGCGAGGCGGTCGCTTCGGTGCATGCCGCACTGGCCGAACAGCTCGGTTCGGCGACGGCGATCTTTCCGACGGACGAGCTGCTGGCACGGCTGTGGTCGGCGGCCGCCGCGGTGCCCGAATTGGATCAGTACCTGCTCGCCATCGAGGACCGGTTCCGCAAGGTGGCCGAGGAGACCATCACCGTGCAGCGCGTGCACGGCGACCTGCATCTCGGTCAGGTGCTGCGCACCCCGGAGGGCTGGCTGCTGATCGATTTCGAGGGCGAGCCCGGGCAGCCACTGCAGGATCGCCGGCGGCCGGACTCTCCGATGCGAGACGTCGCGGGCGTGCTGCGGTCCTACGAATACGCCGCATATCAGCGACTGGTGGATCAGGCCGGCGATCAGCAGGACAAGCAGATCGGTGCCCGCGCCCGCGAGTGGGTCGAGCGCAACCAGGCATCGTTCTGTGACGGATATGCGACGGTTTCCGGCGCGGACCCGCGCGACTCCGGTGTGCTGCTGGCGGCCTACGAACTCGACAAGGCGGTCTATGAGGTCGCCTATGAGGCCCGGCATCGACCGGCGTGGTTACCGATCCCGTTGCGGTCCATCGCCCGCACCGTCGGGGTGATTTGCTGACGTCTGCGTAAAAATTTGCCAAAAGGCCGCGCGTCGATCGATGCAAGCGGACCATTCAACGATGGCTGACGTGGACTTTTGCATAGTAGGGGCCGGTTTCGCCGGACTGAGCGCCGCATTGCGGCTGAAACAGGCCGGGCATTCGGTGGCGCTGCTGGAGGCCCGTGATCGGGTTGGCGGGCGGACGTTCACCGTGGTGCGCGACGACGGGACGTGGATCGACCGCGGCGGCGCATGGGTGGGGCCGGGCCAGGACCGCATCTACGCGCTGATGAGGGAGTTCGGTGTGCGGAGCTACAAGCAGTACACCGACGGCCAATCGATGATGGTGGTCGACGGCAAGCAGTACCGCTATACCGGCACCATTCCATTGTCGATGAGCCCGTGGGCGGCGGTGAACCTCGGCGCCGTCTTCTACGAGATAACCCAGATGTGCAAGTCGATCCCGCTGGAGGCGCCGTGGGAGGCGAAGAACGCACAGAAGTGGGATCAGATCAGCCTGGCGAAGTGGTTGAGCAACCACACGCTGTCCAAGCCGGCCCACGCGCTGCTGGAAACGGCGATTGCCGGGTGCTACACCTCCGACGCGTCAGAGGTCTCGATGCTGTTCATGCTCTATCAGATGGCCTCCGGCGGCGGCCCCGGCTTCGTGTTGGGTAACAAGGACGCGTCTCAGGATTCCCGGGTCGTCGGCGGCATGGGGGCGATCTACCGGCCGATGACCGAACAGATCGGCGACTCGCTGCACCTGTCGCAACCGGTCCGGCGCATCGACCAGGACACCGACGGCGTGACGGTGCGCTCCGACGACATGACCGTCCGAGCCCGTCGGGCCGTCGTCGCGGTGCCGATCGCCATCGCGAGTCAAATCCTCTACGACCCAATGCTTCCCCCCGATCGATCGTTCCTACATCAGCGGATGCCCAGTGGAGCGATCTTCAAGATCAACGTCGTCTACGACGAGCCGTTCTGGCGGACCGACGGCCTGTCGGGTCAGTCGGCGGCGCCGGGATCGCCCGCCACGGTGACCATCGACGCATCAACCGACGCGGAGCGTCCCGGCGTGTTATGCGTCATCGTTGAAGGCCCGATCGCGCGTCAGGTCGGCAGACTCGATCCGGATGAGCGCAGACGATCGATCCTGGCCGAGCTCGTCGGGCGGTTCGGGGCGAAGGCCGGCTCGCCGGTGGACTACATCGAGCAGGAATGGACGACGGAACGCTACTCCGGCGGCGGCATGCTCAGTCACGCCCCGCCCGGAGTGCTGACGCAATTCGGTCCCGCCCTTCGGGAACCGTGCGGGCGCATCCACTGGGCCGGGACCGAGAGCTCCGCGGTGATGTGCGGATGGGTCGACGGCGCCGTCCGCTCGGGCGAGCGGGCCGCGACCGAAGTCATCCAAAGCGAACGGGTGGCCAGCCTGAACTCGTCCGCGTAACGGTCGTCGCTGATCGCGGCACCACCGGTACATGACCTCTCAACAGATTGCATCCACCAGAAAGAACACCCTCGACGTCGTCGGCGGACTGCTGGCCCGGTACGGCCTGGTCATCGTGATCGCATGGTACGGCGGCCTGAAGTTCATGAACTACGAAGCGCAGGGGATCCAGCCGTTGGTGTCCGCGAGTCCGTTCATGGGCTGGCTGTACAACATCTTCTCCGTCTACACCTTCTCCGCGCTGCTGGGCGTCTTCGAGCTCGCGGCCGCGGCGCTGCTCGCCGTCAAGCCCTGGTGGCCAAGGGTTTCAGCGTTCGGCAGCCTGCTGGCGATCATGCTGTTCCTCGGCACCATCAGCTTCATGTTCACCACACCCGGGGTTTTCGACGCATCCCAGGGTGGGTTCCCCGCATTGTCGCTGGACGGTGGGTTCCTGATGAAGGACATTGCCTTGCTGGGCATCTCGGTTTGGACGCTCAGCGATGCTTTGCGCGCACTGCGCAGTGGGTAACCGTTGGCATGGCCAAGTATCTGCTCAACGAGGCCGGCGTGATCAAGGCGCGGACGTTGATCGACGCGCGCCGGTATGTCCTGGACCGCGACTGGGGAGACGTGCAGCCGCGGGCCGACGCGCAGAACGGGTTCCTGGCAAACCACTCGTGGGAGGAATACGCCGACTGGCACATCGAACTGGCCGCCCACGATCTGCTTCAGTACCTGGACGCCAAGACCGGCCTGCATCCGACGACGGCGTCGCGTTAAGGCCGCAGCATGAAGTCGAGGAACCGCTCCCGCAGATCGGCCGGGGCCTCGATGTTCGGATCGGAGCCGTGCAGCAGCCCCATGCCCGCCGCGAACAGCGTGACCGCTCTCAACCGGGCGTCGGCTGGCCCGAACCCGCAATCGAGGAACGCCTGGTGAACTGCGCGCAGAACCCTTCGGTCGCTCTTCTGCACGTTCGCCGCGACGGTCTCGTCGGTTAGCGCCCAGACCCGCATGACCCGCTCGAGCGCCCACTGCTGCGGATTGACCAGCGCCTCCATCATGACCGTCAAACGCTGGCGGGGCTTGACGTCTGGCATGTTCTCGAACCGCTGGCGGTCCTGATCACGAAGGCTCCCCCAGGCTTCGACCAGGGTGGACCGGTAGGTCGGCATGTCGGTGAAATGCCAGTAGAAACTGCCCTTGGTGACACCCACCCTTTCGCACAGTCGATCGACCCGCAGTGCATTCGGGCCTTCGTCGGCGAGGAGTGCGAATCCGGCCTGGATCCAGTCGTCCACCGACAGTCGGTGCGCGGCACCGCGCGGCGTCATGGACGGCAGCATACGGCGATCTGCACCGACTGCTACTGACACTGACGAAAATTAAGCTACGGAGAAGAGCTTCAAGTTGTCGCAACCGTGGCCGCCGGTAGTCGCCGCCGCTCTTCGGCTTCTACGTCCAGCCCGCCCGGCCGGCGGCACAGATCGAGTTCCCCTCGGTGCCGAATAAGCGGCCACGGCTGCTGGGCAACCGTACCATACTGCCTGGTATGGGCGGCATTTTCGGCTACGCGCCTCCGGTGACGCCGAGGATGCCGGCGACGAGTCGATCATGCCCGATGACGACCTGGACCGCCTTGATCCGCAGCAGCATGGGCGCGAACGTGGCCAGATCGACGGGACGCCGGAGGACGGCGATTCGTTCTTCGATGTCGTCGAGTGAGCAGTCGGTGACTACCCCAGCTACTCAGGGGCCGCCTGAAGCACCATCACCGCGCGGGGGTCGACGGTGACCTTGGCGCCGGCGTCTATTGGGTCGGTGTCCTCGATCGCATCTGCCGCGGTGTAGATCACCGGCACCCATGCGGCACCGAACTCGTCGGGGGGAAGGGCGAATTGGATCGGTTCGTGATGTGCGTTGAAACACAGCACGAACGAATCGTCGGTGACCCGCTGACCGCGCACATCGAGATCGGAAATGCCGTGACCGTTGAGATAGACCGCCACCGACTTGGCGAACCCCGTCTCCCAGTCCTCGTCGGTCATCTCCGATCCGTCGGGCGCGAACCATGAGATGTCGGGTGGTCCGGAGACTCCTCGCCGCCGGACCGGACGGCCGCTGAAGAACCGGCGCCGCCGGAACACCGGATGTGCGGCCCGTAGCCCCGAGACTGATCGGGTGAACTCCATCAACTCGGTGTCGGCGTTCGCCCAGTCGATCCAGGACAGCTCGTTGTCCTGGCAGTAGACGTTGTTGTTGCCTTGCTGGGTGCGGCTCAGTTCGTCGCCGTGCGAGATCATCGGAACGCCTTGGGACAGCAACAACGTGGCAAGGAAATTGCGTTGCTGCCGGGCCCGCAACGCGTTGATCGCCGGATCGTCGGTCGGGCCCTCCACACCGCAGTTCCATGACCGGTTGTGGCTCTCGCCGTCACGGTTGTCCTCGCGGTTGGCCTCGTTGTGTTTCTCGTTGTAGGACACCAGATCCCGCAGCGTGAATCCGTCGTGTGCGGTGACGAAGTTGATGGAGGCGACCGGACGGCGGGCGGTGTGCTCGTAGAGGTCGGCGGAGCCGGTCAGCCGGTAGGCGAACTCGTCGAGGGTGGCCGACTCGCCGCGCCAGTAGTCCCGGACGGTGTCGCGGTACTTGCCATTCCACTCGGTCCACTGCGGTGGGAAGTTGCCGACCTGATAACCGCCGGGGCCAATGTCCCATGGTTCGGCGATCAGCTTGACCTGGCTGACCGTCGGATCCTGTTGCACGAGTTCGAAGAAGGACGCCAGCCGGTCGACGTCATAGAACTCACGTGCCAGCGTGGCGGCGAGGTCGAATCGAAATCCGTCGACGTGCATCTCGGTCACCCAGTACCGCAACGAGTCCATGATCAACTGCAGCGAATGGGGATTGCCGACGTTGAGGCTGTTGCCCGTGCCGGTGTAGTCCATGTAGTAGCGCTTGTCGTCTTCCACCAGCCGGTAGTAGGCGGCGTTGTCGATGCCCCGCATGGACAGTGTCGGTCCCAGGTGGCTTCCTTCGGCGGTGTGGTTGTAGACCACGTCGAGAATGACCTCGATGTCGGCCTCGTGCAGCGCGCGAACCATGGCCTTGAACTCCTGGACCTGTCCGCCCGCGGTCGGGCTGCTGCTGTAGCCGGGGTCGGGCGCAAAGAAGCCGATGGTGTTGTAGCCCCAGTAGTTGGTCAACCCCTTCTCGACGAGCGTCGAGTCGTTGACGAAATGGTGCACCGGCATCAATTCGATCGCGTTGACGCTCAGCGATTTCAGGTGCTCGATCATCGCCGGGTGGGCGACGGCGGCATAGGTACCGCGAAGGTCCTCCGGGATGTCCGGATGGGTCTGGGTGAGGCCCTTGACGTGCGCCTCGTAGATGACCGTGTCGGCGTACTCGTGGCCGGGCGGGCGATCGACGGCCCAGTCGAAGAACGGGTTGATCACCACCGACTTGGGCATGCTCGCGGCCGAGTCGTCGTCGTTGCGGCTGTCCGGATCGCCGAAGTCATACCCGAACAGCGATTGGTCCCAGTCGAACGTGCCGTCGATGGCCTTGGCGTAGGGATCCAGCAGCAGCTTGTTCGGGTTGCAGCGTTGCCCGGCGGGCGGTTGGTACGGCCCGTGTACCCGGTAGCCGTAGCGTTGGCCCGGTTCGACGGTGGGTATGAAGCCGTGCCAAACGAACCCGTCGACCTCGGGCAGGGCCACTCGGGTCTCGGCCCCGTCGGCATCGAACAGGCACAACTGAACCAGTTCCGCGGCTTCGCTGAAGACCGCGAAGTTGGTGCCCGACCCGTCATAGGCGGCCCCCAGCGGGTAGGCCTTGCCCGGCCATATCGGCGCCGTCACGGCATCGTTCACCAGGGCGACGATACGGGGCGGTCCGATGCACGGTCACCAGCAGCGTGGCCACTATCACGCACCCCGGCCGACGCCGTGGTCGACGATCGGTAACCTGACCGGTGCAGCTGGTCTGCCGGCACCGCGCCTCGGTTCGGTGTCGGCGTCGAGCGACACGCGCTTATTCAGGTGTGTGGCGAGAGGGAACCCGGTGGGAATCCGGGACTGTCCCGCAGCGGTTAGCAGGAACGAGCGCCGTCATCGGCACTGGCGCGTGAACCACGGTTCACGGCTGGGAAGCGACGGCCAGTAGGGGCACGACAAGTCGTGCGGGCCTGCGAGTCCGAAGACCTGCCAGTTGTGCCGGGCGCGCCGCGTCCGGCGGCGCATCGCCTCGAGGGCTGGGCGTATGGCCGAGACGGTTGCCACCGCGACTGAGGCAGCCGGTTCGGTGAAACGTTCAACGGGCGATGACCACCCGTCGCACCCGAAGGACAACGCGTGACACCGCACCAAACCACACCGTTCACCGCCACCACGCTGGGTTCACCGCGAATCGGGCCGAATCGCGAACTCAAACGGGCCATCGAAGGCTATTGGGCAGGCAAGATCAACCGCTCGAAGCTGGAGGCCGTCGCGTCCGGTCTTCGCTTTGGCACCCGAGCCGAGCTGCAGGCCGGCGGTCTGGACTCAATCCCGGTCAACACCTTCTCCTACTACGACCAGATGCTCGACACCGCGGTGATGCTCGGTGCGCTGCCGCCGCGGGTGGCCGGCATCGAGGACGACCTTGACCGCTATTTCGCGGCCGCCCGCGGCACCGATGAGATCGCACCGCTCGAGATGACGAAGTGGTTCGACACCAACTACCACTACATCGTTCCCGAGCTCGGGACCGAAACCACGTTCGCCCTCAACCCCGCCAAGGTGCTCGGCGAACTAGCAGAGGCGCAGACGCAGGGTGTCGCCGCGCGCCCGGTGGTCATCGGGCCGATCACGTTCCTTTCGCTGTCCAAGGCGGTCGACGGTGCCGCCGCGCCGATCGAGCGCATCGACGAACTGATACCGCTGTACGCCGAACTCCTCGGCCTGCTGCAGGACGCCGGTGCGGCGTGGGTGCAGCTCGATGAGCCGGTGCTGGTCACCGACAGTCTCGACGACGCGGCCGAACTCGCCGAGCGTGTCTACCGCGGACTGGCCGAAATCGCCGAGCGCCCAGCACTTTTCGTGGCTAGCTATTTCGGCGCCCTTGACGGTGCGTTGCCCGCGCTGGCCCGCACGTCGGTGGAGGCCATCGGCATCGATCTGGTGGCCGGTGGCGAGCAGGCCGTCGCGGCGGTTCCTGACCTGGCCGACAAGCTGGTCGTCGCCGGTGTCGTGGACGGGCGAAACATCTGGGCCACCGATCTGGAGGCGGCGCTGAGCACCGTGGCGACGTTGTTGGGCTCGGCACGCGCGATCGCCGTATCGACCTCGTGCTCCACCTTGCACGTGCCGTACTCGCTGGAAGCCGAAACCGAGCTCGACGACTCGCTGCGCAGCTGGCTGGCATTCGGCGCCGAGAAGGTCGCGGAGGTGGCGACGCTGTCGACGGCGCTGCGGGCCGGCCGTGAAGCTGTTGCTGACGCGATCCAGCGCTCCACCGACGCGATCGCGTCGCGAAAGTCAGACCCGCGTCTGCAGAATGGCCAGGTCCGCGCGCGGCTCGCAACGGTGCTCGCCTCCGGCGTCCACCGTGGACCCGCGCAGGCCCGGCGGGAAAGTCAGAACGCCCGCCTGCGTCTGCCGGTGTTGCCCACCACCACGATCGGGTCGTACCCGCAGACATCGGAAATCCGCAAGGCGCGCGCGGCGCTGCGATCCGGTGAGATTGATCGGGCCAAGTATGAGCGCAGGATGAAGGCCGAGATCGCCGACGTCATCAAGCTCCAGGAAGAACTGGGGATCGACGTGCTGGTGCACGGCGAGCCGGAGCGCAACGACATGGTGCAGTACTTCGCCGAGCAGCTGGACGGGTTCTTCGCCACCCAGAACGGGTGGGTGCAGTCTTACGGCACCCGCTGCGTGCGCCCGCCGATTCTGTATGGCGACGTGGTGCGGCCACGTCCGATGACGGTCGACTGGATCACCTTTGCCCAGTCGCTGACCGACAAACCGATGAAGGGCATGCTCACCGGACCTGTCACCATCCTGGCCTGGTCCTTTGTGCGCGACGACCAGCCGTTGGCCGACACCGCCAGCCAGATCGCGTTGGCCATCCGCGACGAGACCGTGGACCTGCAGGCCGCGGGTATCGCGATCATCCAGGTCGACGAACCGGCGCTGCGGGAGCTGCTGCCGCTACGCGCCAAGGACAAGGACGCCTATCTGCAGTGGGCTGTCGGCGCGTTCCGGCTGGCGACCTCCGGGGTCAGCGACGCGACCCAGATCCACACGCACCTTTGCTATTCGGAGTTCGGGGACGTGATTGGGGCGATCGCCGATCTCGACGCCGACGTCACCTCGATCGAGGCTGCGCGCTCGCACATGGAGGTGTTGGACGACCTGAACGCGATCGGGTTCGCCAACAGTGTCGGGCCGGGCGTGTATGACATCCACTCCCCGCGGGTGCCGAGCACAGACGAGATCGCGGCGTCGTTGCGGGCTGCGCTGCGAGCGATACCCGCACAACGGCTGTGGGTCAATCCCGACTGCGGGCTGAAGACGCGCAAATCCGACGAAGTGACTGCGTCGCTGCGGAACATGGTGGTTGCTGCCCGGGAGGTGCGAGCCGACCGGTAGCCGTGTCCAGCGAGCCGTCAGGCGACTTCGACTCCGGCCGCGCGCATGTCGTCGACGGCCTTGGCGCTGGACTCCGGCGCGACGCCGGCGGTCAGGTCCAGCAGAACGCGGGTGGAAAATCCCCCCTCGGCGGCGTCGGTGGCGGTTTCCACGACGCAGTAGTCGGTGGCGATGCCGACGATGTCGACTTCGTCCACGCCGCGTTGCCGCAGCCAGTCGGCCAACTGGGTGCCGGCCTCGTCGGTGCCCTCGAACCCACTGTAGGCCGCCGAATACCTGCCCTTGGTGAACACGGCTTCGACGGCGGAGGGGTCGAAGTCCGGATGGAAGTCGGCGCCCGCCGTTCCGACCACACAGTGCGGTGGCCATGACACCGCGAAGTCGGGGTTGTCGGAGAAGTGCTCGCCGGGATTGATGTGGTAGTCCTTGGTCGCCACCACGTGGGCGTAGTCGCGAGGAGTGGCCAAGTACTCGTTGATCGCGCGGGCCACCGTCTGCCCGCCGACCACTTCCAGGGAGCCGCCCTCGCAGAAGTCGTTCTGCACATCGACGATCAGCAGCGCCCGCATACGCCCACCGTATCGCCGCGGCGGCGGGTCTGCTCGCCCGCTACGACGCGGTCTTGGCCGCCGGCCCGTTGGCATCCACCCGCAGGTGAGCGGTCAGCAGCAGGTGATCGAAGGTCGCGCGCGGCGGCAAGGTTTCCTCGTAGGTCAGCTCGGCGAAGTCGGCCAGCACCTGCTCGGCCAAAATACGCACCTTGACGTTGGTCTCCTGCGACCGCCACTTCAGCAGTTCGAAGGCCGATTCCTCGTTGATCCGGTAGATCACCATCAGCATGCCCTTGGCCTGCTCGATCGATGCTCGGTTCTCCGCGATCTCGGCGACCGCGGCGCTGACCAACTCCTCGCGCGCGCGGGCCGACGGCGTCACGTCCACGTAGAAACCGTGTGTGCCGATCACCTCGCCGTTGTCGTCGTGGAGCTGGTCGCCGATGACGACGACGTCGTGCACCTGCTGGTGGGTGTCGATGATGCGATGCCGGGTACTGAAGGTCCGGTGCGTGCGCCGGATATCGTCCAGGGTGGCAGCGACCTGCACATAGTCGTCGGGATGCTTGTGCGACAGCACCAGCTCGGTGGTCGGCGTCACCGAGCCCGGCTGGTAACCGTGCAGCCGTTGCACCTGTTCCGACCACTCCCAGCGCTCGTCGGCGAAGTAGAACCGGAACCAACCGACGCGCTGCGGCGAACCACCGGCCAGAGCCTGTTCAATGGTGTCGTCACCTGGCACAACGACAATGTAGGCGAAGCCGCGAGGAGTCATCCACCGAATAGCAAATACAGCCCGGTGAACGTGTAGCCGACCATGACCAGCATCATCGCCAGTTGTCCCGTCAGCTGATTTCCGGCCGGCAGCACCCGTACCGCTCGGTCGTGTGCGGCGAGCACACCGGCGACGTGGCCGGCGACCACGCAGCCCACCTTGATGGTGGCCAACACCGAAGGATGAAGCGAGAGAACGTAGTTGACCTGGGCGTCGCCCAGGCCGAGCAGATTCCAGCCGCGGCCCAGCGGGTCGGCCAGGGCGATGATGGTCTGCTGACCCCGTTCGACCAGATACGACAGATAGTGGGCGCAGACATAGCCGAGCACGATCGGGATCAGTGAGTGCGCCATCAGTCCGGGCAGCTCGCGGCGCCCGCGCCGGTCGACGCCGCCGGTGCTGCGGGCCGCCAGCGAGAACGACACCGCCACCACCGTCACGAAGACCAGCAGCCCGGCGCTGCGCGCCAGGGTCGCCGCCACCGAGGGTGATACCAGCGGCGCGGCGGCCGCGAGCTGGTCGACGAAGTTGCGCCACCGCGGCATCGCCGAGAAGCTGTCGAACGCGGTGGACCCCAGCAGCAGGGCGAGCACCGTCACGGTGCCCGGCCGCACGGGCAGCGACGGCAGGTGGTCGAACGGGTTGCCGACCGCGATGCGGTCAGTTTGCCGGTCGCGGCGCAGCGGCGAGAACCGCGACGCGACCACGCTGTACACCTCGAACGGGTCGGCGCGGCCGAACCAGCGGTCGCCGCACACAAGCGCTCCGATGAGCGTGACCGCGAGGTAGATCAGCAGCCAGAGTTTGATCGCGGTGAGCGAACCGGGGTCCGGGCCGGCCAGCTCCAGCCACACGAACGCGAACAGGCCGAGCACCCCGGGCCAGTACCCCCACCGGTCGGGATACCCGCGACCGGGCGGCACGCCCGCCCCGCGCAGCAGGCGATACACCGTGCGCACCGGCGAGATCGCCCGCCACACCGGCCCGATGGCCAGCGACACCGCCACCAGACCGACCCACAGCAGCACGTAGAAGACGCCCGGCAACGCGTTGTCGTCCTGCGGCCCGAACACGGCGGCCATCGCGACCCAGGCAGCGAAACAAAGTCCCGCCGCGGCCAAGGACCACCGGGTGACCGGCGCGTCGGTCGCCGTCGTCACCCACTGCGGCAATGGACGACCGGCCTTGTCCGGATCGAACCGCGGCTGCCGCCACGCGAAGGCCACCACGGCGAACGTGAACGTCAGCGCCCACGCGGCGCCGATGACGGCGTAGGTGTACGGGATCGGCAGATCCGTCGACCCGCCAAGGCCGTGCGCCAGCACCCTCGCGGGTCGGTCCGTCACGGCCGCACTTGGACGGTGGCGATCGTGCGCTGCAGTTGATGCAGTTCGATCTCTACCCGACCCGGCACGTCGACGGTGAACTGGAATGACTGGCCGGTGCGTGGCTCGATCTTGAAGGTGTGCTCGGGCGAAGAGTGAACATGAAGTTCGTCGGCGGCGTCGCTGTTGACTCGCACGATGATGGGTTCTGACACCTTGCCCTGCAGCTGGGCATTGGTCGGGGTGACGTTGCCGCCGGCGATGTTGACATCGATGACCAGCTGCGCGGGTGGCGCTTGCTGATCGGTCATCTCCGACGGGCTTTGCCCGGTGTCGGATCCGCCGCAGCCGGCGGAAATCAGCAGGGCCGTCGACAGGGCCAGAAGCTTCCTATGAGTCGTCACGGTGAGGGCCGTGTCCCTTCCGTCGATCTTTCATTGCGATGTACACCACGACGGCGGCCACCACGATTGCTGGCGCGAAGGCGGGCACAGCGATCCAGATCGGATGATCAGCAAGGAACTGAACGTCCGGACGACCTGTCATGCCTGCGCCGTCGGCTGCAGTTTCGCCTGGGCGCCGCTGGGCTCGTTCTTGTTGATTCGGCCTGCGCCCCATGTGAGTCCGGCCACCATGACCAGCGTGCATGCGAGCACGATCAGACAACCGATCAGCCACAGCACCTCGGGCGTCTCCGGGTTGCGCTCACGCTGCAGGATGGTGATTTCGGCGACGAACGGTCGGGTGAATGAAGCCTCCGCCGGCACCTCTTGCGCGCCGATACCTGGATCCGCGGCCAGATAGATCGGCACCGCGGTCATCGTCCTACCGTCGTGCACGCGCAGCAGGGTCTTCCACGAACCGGACACTGGCATCGGCTCGGTCGAACGGTAATGCCCTGGCCCGACCCGCTCGAGATGGTCGATGAAGATCCCTCGCTGATTGTCGACGCCGCCCTGCCAACCGAGAACCGACACCCAGTTGGGGTCCTCGCTGATCAGATCGGGCGGGTCGACCCGAACGTCGGCGGTGACAAACCGCTCGCCCTCGATAGCCGGCGCCTCGGTCAGCGTGACGGAGGCCGTTTCGGTTTGCGGCACGTCGTAACGAAGGCCGTTGGCGGTCGCGGCGCCGATCACCAGCACGGTAAGCGCGACGAGGCCGATCCCGATGGCGCGGGTGGGCAGTCGCTGCCCGCACAGCACAATGCCGACCATGGCCCCGCACGCGCCGGTGAGGATTGCCACCGGCACCGCCATCGCCAGCGCTTCGGGCCACATACTCATTGGCCACGGATAGGGGTACACGGCACTGATCCACAGCGATTCCAGCCACAAACCGATGGTGCCGACGCCCAACCCGCTGACGAGCCCGAACATGATGGGCCGTTTGAGCAGTGGCGTGAGCGCGATCACCTCGACCACGATCGCCGGGCCCAGGTAGAGCGCGAACCAGTTGATCGGCGCGCCCAGCACCGGGCCTACCGCCAGAGCCGCCAGCCCGCGAAGCGCGATTGCCAAGAGCGCGGCCAGGATCGCCCCGCCGCGGCCGAGGAACATACGCGCGGCCACGAGCCCGAATGCCGCGGCGGCCGCGATCAACATCGGCTGGAAGACCTGGCGGAACTGTGACACCCCGAAGTCGAACTCGATCTGGTAGACCGACATGCCGACGACGACCCCGGCGAAGCCCAGGTACTGGACGAACTTCAGACCGGCGCCGTCCTTCGGGGTGTCGTCGCCCACTGCCTGACGGCCCTCGTGCTCGAGGTACAACGCGGCTAGCGTCGAGAAACCGGCGCCGCCGATCATCATCAGATGGGTCGGACCCCACAGGGTGACGTCCTGGCCGAAGATGCGGTGCCAGACATCGTCCAGCGGGAACCCGAGCAGGGCATAGAGGCCGCAGCCCGCCATCACCACACCGCCGACGGGCGCATACCAGTTGTCGGTGATCCGCACCGCCGACGGACCCGGCTTGTCGTGCGGCAACACCATTGCCAGGCAGCCGGCGACGAAGACGAAGAACAGCCCGGCCAAAATGAAGTAGTGCGCCGGATTGGCCAGCGGCCCCGAGTCCCGCCCGTTGCCGATGTGCAGGCTCACGTCCCAGATGAAGCCGAACAGCGCGCAGATGATGGCCGTGATGAACATGGCGATGGGCAGCGCCACCCACGGCGGCCGTTTGAACCTGCGGCCGGCCCATTCGGCGAAACTCGCCAGCCAGGTGATCTTGCGGCTCCGGTGCAGCCAGCCGACCCAGAGCAGCAGTGCCGTCACGACGGCACCAAAGACCGACAAGCCGATCACTTCGTTGAGCGCCGCGCCACCACCCTCGTCGGCCGCGGCAAGGAACGAAATCTCCGGTGAACCCCTCATGTGCCCCACCTAGTGAGTGTCGGAGGAAACTTCTTACTCGTCGGTAATATTGCCAGATCACCCCGAACTGAAACCAGGCATCTCGGGAACTCGCCGCAAAACCTGCGTACGCGTCAGGATGAGTACAGCGGCGCACGGGCCGCGCTGGGAGGCTGCTGTGAGATTCGACCGCCGGACGGCCTTCATCACCGGTGGCGCAATCGGCTTCGGCCGGGCCTTCGCCCGCGCCTTGGTGGCCGAGGGCGCCGCCGTGGCGATCGCCGACATCGACAGCGAGATGGCCGAAAGCACTGCCGCCGAACTGGTTTCGGCAGGCGGGCAGGCCGTTGCGGTGCGCTGTGACGTCGCCGACGAGCAGCAGGTGGATGCCGCCGTGGCGGCGACGGTTGAGCGATTCGGCGGCGTGGACATCGTGATCAACAACGCCGGGCTGCACCTGATGCGTTACAACCAGCCGTTCGGTGCGCTATCGCGCAAGGAAATTCACGCACTGTTCGACGTGAACGTCATTGGCGTCATCAACGTGACACTGGCCTGCCGCGATTCGATGCGGGAGCGGGGCGGCGGAGTGGTGCTGAACATCTCGTCGATGGCCGGCTACATGAGTGCCACCCCGTACGCGGTGTCCAAGCTCGCAGTGCGCGGCCTGACCGTGGCGTTCGCCACCGAACTCGCGCCCGACCGGATCCGGGTCAACGCCATCGCCCCTGGCCTGATGAACACCGAGAACGCGCTGGCCGACCTCCCCCGACCGTTGATCGACGAGTTCGTGAACGAGCGGCAACTCATACACCGGCTCGGCACGATGGGCGACGTGGTGTCGGCCATGCTGTTTCTCTGTTCCGACGAGGGCGCGTTCATCACCGGCGAGACCCTCAAGGTCAGCGGCGGCTATCCGCTCAACTTCTGACCGTCATCACTCACTCCACGGCGTGACCGGCCGGTCGCGCCGCTCACCGTCGACGATCACGTCGAGCAGCTCGTCGAAGAAGCAGATGCGGTCCCGCACCGGCTCGGCGTCGTGCAACGGCTCGTGGTAGGTCCACGCCACATCCCGCGGACCGTCCGGCACCGAGTAATAAGTCGCACGGCCCTTGTACGCGCAGTAGCTAACCGTGTCGCTCGGGTCGAGCCGGACCACGACATCCTCGCGGGGCAGGTAGAACCGCACCGGCAGCAGCGTCTCGAACAACAACATCGGCCGCGACGACTCGGCCAGCAGCCGGCCGTCCAACTCGATGCGGACGTGGCGGCTGCTGCGCAGGACGTCGATCCGGCCGAACGGATCGTGCGGATGGCTGACGATCGGCTCGTCCTCCTCACGCCACTCGAACGCGTCGAACTCGAGGATGACGTAGTCGGTCAAGTCGGGGTCGTCGGGCCGGAACGCCGCCCTCGCGCCCGTCTCCGCGCCGGCGATCACGTCGAACGCGGAGCCCGCACAGGAGTGGGCCTCGAACGGCACGGTCGGGTCCAGGATCGGCCGCGACAACGCGGGCATCATCACCCCTACCCCTTCGTCTGCGCCCGACTCCGCGCCGGCAGGGACCAACTGCGCCGACAGCGCCGACAGCGGCACCGCGTATGTGGGTACCACCCGGCGCGGTTCCCAGACCAGCCGTGCATCACGGGTGTCGGCCACCGGCTCCCCGCCGAGAAAGACCCGAACCCGTTTCGCGGTGGGCTCGTACCGAAGCGCGTCGAGATTCCCGCTGAGCAGATCCCTCATCCTGACGCCCATGTCGCAACGCTACTTGCTGGGCGGCCGCAGCACCTTCATCGCCAGCCGCATCACCGGCTGGGGGATGCGGTCTTTCATGGCCAAGGCACTGTTGGCCACCTGGGTGCGCGCGGGTGTGCCGCGGCCGAACATCCGGTTCAGCGGTCCGCCGGACGGTTCGAGGTCGAAATGCAGGGGCGGTTTCCCGTCGGCGGCGCCCAACGCGTTGGCGATGACGATGCGCTGGATTTCGCTGGTTCCCTCAAAGATGGTGTACAGCTTGGCATCCCGGTACCACTTCTCCACCGGATGGTCCTTGACGTAGCCCCAGCCGCCCATGATCTGGATGGCTCGTTCGGTAGTGCGGACTGCGACCTCGCTGGCGGCCAGCTTCGACATCGACCCCTCACCGCGCTCGAACGGCACGCCGGTGGCGGCCATCCAGGACGCCCGCCAGGTCAGCAGCCGTGCGGCGTCGAGCTCGGTGGCCAGGTCGGCGAGCGGAAACGCGATGCCCTGGTTGTCGATGATCGGAGCGCCGAACGCCTCGCGGCGGTTCGCGTACTCGGTCGCGTATTCCAGTGCCGCCCTCGCGATTCCGAGGGCCTGAGCGGCCACCATGGGGCGCGTCTGTTCGAACGTCCCCATTGTCGCGGAGCCGGAATGGCGTCCGCCCTCGATGGCTTCGTGCGCGCGCGCCAGCTTGTGTTCGAGTTTCTCCTGGCCGCCGAGCAGATTCTCGCCGGGCACCCGGACGCCGTTGAACTTCAGCTCGGCGGTGTGCGACGCGCGGCAGCCCAGCTTGTCCAGCTTGCGGACCATCTCCAGACCCGGTGTTCCGCCGGGCACGATGAACATGGCCTGTCCGCGGTGTCCCAACTCCTCGTCGACGACGGCATTGACCACGTGCACGTTGGCGATGCCGCCATTGCCGATCCACATCTTGTGGCCGTCGATGATCCAGTCGTCGCCGTCGCGTTGGGCCCGGGTACGCAGGTTGCGAACGTCGCTGCCACCCTCGGGTTCGGAGATCGCCAACGCCGCGAGCTTGAGATCGCCTGGGGTACCGAAGCATTCCGGCGCCCACTCCAGCATCTGCTCGGGTGACGCCGCTTGACCGATCGCCGAGAGCGCCAAGGCCGGCATCACGATCGCCAATCCGATCCCGGCGCACCCCCAGAACAGTTCCTCCATGAACATCGGCAGCGACAGGCCGGTCGAATCGCCGATCAGGTCGCGGTAGAACAGTGGGCTGTAGAAGCCGCGCTCGGCCGCCTCCTCCAGCACCGGCCACGGAAACTCCTGGCGCTCGTCGTAGTCGGATGCCACCGGGCGGATCACCTCGTCGGCAAATTCATGGGTACGGCGCGCCAGATCGTGCTGGGCGGCGGTAGGGGTGATGTCGAAGCTCATGAATACGCCACCACCAGGACAGACATTCGCCACCACCGCTCTCTCGATCGTCTTAGGGTGTCGAGTACCCAGCGTCGGCGAAAAATCCACGGACCAGGGAGGGCGCCATGTTGTCCTACGAATCCGGACCGACCAACCCACCGCTGCTCGACGAAACGATCGGCGACAACCTGGCTCGAACCGCGACCAGCTTTCCAGACCGGGAGGCGGTGGTCGAGTGCGCGACGGGGCGGCGCTGGACCTACCGGGAGTTCTACGAGGCGACCCGCCGGATCGCCACCGGGCTCATCGACCGCGGCATCAACCCTGGCGACCGGGTCGGCATCTGGTCGCCGAACACCGCCGAGTGGGCGATGATCCAGTACGCGACGGCACAGGTCGGTGCGATCCTCGTCAACATCAACCCCGCGTACCGAACCGAAGAACTTGAGTACGTGCTGAACCAGTCGTCGATCTGCACGGTGTTGGCGGCGCCGGCTTTCAAGACGTCCGACTACGCCGCGATGCTGGACGACGTGCGCCCGCGGTGCTCGGCGTTGGGCGATGTGGTGATCGTCGGGTCGGAGCCGTGGCAGCAGATGGCGGACACCGCGACCGACGCCGACGCCCTAGGTTCCGTGCAAGCCACCCTTCGGCCGAGCGACCCGATCAACATCCAGTACACGTCCGGCACCACCGGATTCCCCAAGGGTGCCACGCTGACGCACACCAACATTCTCAACAACGGCTACCTCGTTGGACAGGGCCTGGAATACCGCGAGGAAGACCGCGTCTGCATCCCCGTGCCCTTCTACCACTGCTTCGGCATGGTGTTGGGCAACTTGGCCTGCACATCACACGGAGCCGCGATGGTGATCCCGGCGCCCGCTTTCGAGCCGGAGGCGACGCTCAAAGCCGTTGCGGCAGAACGCTGTACGTCGCTGTACGGGGTGCCGACAATGTTCATCGCGGAACTCGGCCTACCGAACTTCGACGACTTCGACTTGAGTTCGCTGCGGACCGGCATCATGGCCGGATCGACGTGCCCGGAGCAGGTGATGCGCAACGTCATCGATCGCATGCACATGAGCGAGGTGGCCATCGCCTACGGCATGACCGAGACGTCGCCCATGTCCACCCAGACATTGCCGACCGACACCCTGACCCGGCGGGTGACCACGGTCGGCCGGCCCGTGCGCCACACCGAGATTCAGGTCGTCGACCCGGAAACCGGCGTCCAGGTCGAACGCGGTACACCGGGCGAGCTGTGCACGCGCGGTTACTGCGTGATGGCTGGGTATTGGAATGATCCGGCCAAGACCGAGGAGGCGATCGACGCCGACGGCTGGATGCATACCGGTGACATCGCGGTAATGGACGACGACGGGTATCTCAGCATCACCGGGCGGATCAAGGACATGGTGATCCGCGGTGGAGAGAACATCTATCCGCGTGAGATCGAGGAGTTCCTTTACTCGCATCCCGACATCGTCGACGCCCAGGTCATCGGGGTGCCCGACGAGAAGTACGGCGAGGAGCTGATGGCGTGGATCCGGGTCCGCGAGGGTGCCGAGGCGCCGACCGTGGACAGCCTGCGAGCCTTCTGCGCGGGACGCATCGCGCATTACAAGATCCCGCGCTACCTGCAGGTCATCGACGAGTTCCCGATGACGGTGACGGGCAAGATCAGAAAGGTCGAGTTGCGCGAGCGGGCCAAGTCGCTGCTCTGAGCCATGAAGCTTGCGGGTTTTCGCCTCCGGCAGCGCGACTCCACCACCTGCGGCCCCAGCGTCGCGGTGGTGGCGGGCGCCGTGGTGGACCCGGCGTACCGCGCGGCGCTGACCGAATCCGGACGGTCGTGGTTCGCCGACGAACAGCTCCGCGTGCACAACGAGGTGAACCGGATCTGGCCGCGCATGCTCGGCACCACCCCGATGGGCATCGCCCGCGCCCTCACCACACACACCACGGTGCGCGGGGTCTCTTACCGCTGGCGGCTGTTTCGAGGTCGCCGTGATCGGCTCACCGATGTGCTGCGTGAGGTGAAGGCCGGCTGGCCGGTCGCGATGCTGATCGGACGGATCATCCCGCGGCACTGGGTGCTGATCGTCGGCGCAACCGGAGCCACTCTGCAGTGCTACGAACCCGCCTCGGGGGAGGTGCGGCCCGTCGACGTGGACGATGTGCGGCGATCGCGATTGGTCGGTCTGGGTTATCCCCGGCCGTTCGCGTTCGTGCTGCCGCGTCGCTGACGACGTCCGGCGTTCGAACGTATGATCGAACAATGGGCGAGCTGCAGTCCATCGGCTACAACGGGCAACCAGTGCAGCAAGCCTTTCGACCTGTTGAGCCGCCGATAGCCGTCCTCGTCGACCTGGCCGCATTGTTTCCGCGCGCGCCGCATCGCACCGGCGGCTACAACCCCGCCGGACTGCAGATGCATTCGGTCGTCGAGGGCCGGCTGAGCTGCTGGGGCATCTGCGAGCAGGGCCATTGGTGGGGTCTGGTCACCTACCCCATCGCCTACGGCCCCCGGCGCCGGTCGGTCACGCACTGGATCCCGGCATGGACGCTGAAGCGCAAGGGTGACTAAGGGTCGTCTTCGTCGGTCTCGTCGGGAATCAGATAGCGCTCGGGGTGGTGGTAGTTGTTGACTCGGGCCTGCCCGGTATCCAGATTCGGCGGCGGGATCCATTCGGTGCGGCCGTCTTTGCGTTTTCGGGTGCGCCAGCCGCCGGGTTTGACGCGGCGGTTGTCGGTGCCGCAGGCCAGGGTTTCGTCATCGATGTTGGTCTGGCCGCCGTGGCGCCAGTCGGCGGTGCGATGGTGGACCTCGCTGTGATACGCCGGTGCGGTACAGCCCGGGAAGGTGCAGCCGCGGTCCCTGGCGTACAACACAATCCGTTGCGCCGCGGAGGCCAGTCGACGGCTGCGCCCGAGGTAGAGCGGTTCTTCGGTGTGGTCGTCGAAGACGGACAGATAGTGGTGGGCCGCGGCGGCCTGGCGGATCACCTCCGACATCGGCAGCAGGCTGCCCCCGCCGGTGATCGCATGCCCGCGCCCGGACTCCAGTTCGGCCAACGTGGTGGAGATGACCATCGTCACCGGCAACCCCTTGTGGCTGCCCAACTGCCCCGACGCCAGCAACGCCCGGGCGAGCGCTTTGAGCGCGTCATGGTTGCGCTGCCCGGTCGAACGGCAGTCGCTGCCGACCGTCTCGGTCGACGGGTCGCCGTCCACACACGGGCTCTCGTCGTCGGGGTTGCACATGCCCGGTGCCGCCCATTTCGCGAATACCGCATCCAGCGCCGCGCGGGCCTCGGGGTCGAGCCGGCCGCGGATGTCGCTCATCCCGTCGGGCTGTTGCTTGTCGATGCTCAGGTAGCGCCGCCGCGCCCGATCCGCGTCGGAGAGCTGCCCGTCCTGGTCGAGCAGCATCGCCAACCGGTCGGCGGCCTGGCGCAACTCCTCGGGCCGCAGCCCACAGGCCATCTCGGCCAGGTCAGCCTCGGCGGCCTCGCGGGTCGCGTAGTCGACAAAGCCGGGCAGCCGATCGAAGAACCGCCGAATGATCTTCACGTGCTCGCCGCCAATGTCGCCGCGGCGCTGGGCAGCAGACGTGTGCCACAGCACCGGCTCGAGGGCTTCACCGCTCAACGCGCAGCGCGGCCCGAGATCGGCCGCCTCGTGGATCCGCCGATGCGCCTCGGCCTTCGAGATCCGCAACAACGTGGCCAACGCAGCGGCAAGAGTGGGTTCGCCCAGTTCCTCGGTGGGGACTTCGGCCAGGCCCGCGACCAGCCGATGCGTCATCGCCGGCAGCCGACGCATCAACCGCTCCCACTCCGCGGCGACCGCCGTCCGCTCGGCAGTCGACAACGCGCCCAGCGGCTCGTCCACCAGCGCCTCGAACTCCGCACCCACCGCCGCGATGCGCTTGGAGACGGCAACCGAACTCATACATCGAACACTAGTTCGAACCACCGACAAAATCTCAGGCCTGGTCGCGGGTCTCGTCGCCTCGTCCCGGCGCTACTTACCTGGCGGATAGGAAACCCTGCCCTCCGAGGGCTGAAATCTGGCTTCCCAGCGATTACGCAACCGCGACGTGATGACGACTATGAATGTCGTCCCTCCGGGAAACCAAACCGACATTAGGAAGCCCCATGCTTGCGACAGCACCGACTGGCTCCACTCGCCGAGCGCAAGAAGAAACAGTGCGGCTGCGCCCTGGCGACCTGCCCGTCCGGCCGCTGCCAACCACGAGCACCCCCAACGAGGCAAAGACGACGCGGCTGCGCTCTGCAGGCCTGCCGACGAAGACGCTGCCCAGGGCCATCAGCGCGTTTGACGGCAAGACAGTGCGGCTGCGCCCCATCGACCTGCCAGTCATCGGCAATGTCGCCAAGACAGTGCGGCAGCGCTATGCCGACCTGAGCACCATCCAGGGCCCGCCCAGCAAGTGGGCTATCGCGCGGGTCGTGTTAGTGCTGGCGCTGGCGTCGATGCCGATCCTTGGGATCTCGGTGGACGTGTTCGGGCTGGTCTCGCAGAACACCACGTCGGTGGTGGTCATCGCGCTGACGGCCGTGCTTGGGATGATCATCACGTTCGCGCCGCATCGGATCGACATGATCGTCGGACGTGGCCTCATCGCCGGGATGGTGGCATGCATCGTCTATGACGCGGCCCGGCTGTTTGCCGTGCACGTGCTGGGACTGATGGGCGATTTCATTCCCGTGATGGGATCGTGGGTCACCGGCGAGCCGGACACCGCAGGCAGTGCGGCGGTTGGCTACGTATGGCGCTACATCGGCGACGGTGGCGGACTCGGTGTCGCGTTCTTTGTTGTCGCATTCGCGCTGGGGATTGATCGGTGGACGAACGTGCGAGTGGTGCTCGCCGCGATCGGCTTCGCCGTCTTCCCTACGTGGGCCGGACTGATCGCAACGGTCGCGCTGGCTCCGCGTGGCGAGGAAATGATGTTCCCCCTGAACACGGCCACGATCGCGATCACCCTGATCGGGCACCTGATCTTCGGCCTTGTTCTCGGGCTCGCCTTTCTGAAGGCGCCGCGCGGCCGGGGCCGTAGCGATTGGCCTTGGCCGCCGATCCTGGAATCAAAGAAGATCCGGCGGTTCATCCCTCCCGCGTGGAGACCCACCCACCGCGCGCCGCGCGCGTGACGGACGGGCGCGTTCGACACCAAGGACCTCCTATCTAGGTCAAAATTGCCTAGATAGGAGGTCTGCATGTCTTCCCACCTGGAAGTCTCAAAGCCGTCGGGACG
>NZ_JBOGDB010000284.1:0-34329 GCF_050701515.1 Mycobacterium sp.
GCTCGAACCGGCCGTCCTGCATGGCCACCTCGACCAGTCGCAGGGCACGCACCTGCCCGTCGTCGTCGCCGAGGAACTCCTGGGTCGACACCGCGTAGATGCGCTCTCCGCCCTCCTCGTGCGCTGCCGAGGCCCGGAAGATCATGGGGTACGTCGGCCACGGTTGCCCGGTCGATCGCTCGTCGGCCGGGCGGTTCATGATCTCGAGCTGGGTGACGGATGCGGCGCCCTGGCGGTGCACCGTACCCAGGCAGTCAGCACCGGTGTCGCCACCGCCGATGATCACCACGTGCTTGCCGGTGGCCACCGTCTGGTCGTCGACCGTCTCGCCGGCCGCGACCCGGTTGGCCGGCGGCAGGTACTCCATCGCCTGGAGGATGCCGCCCAGCTCACGACCTGGCACCGGCAGGTCGCGCCACACCGTGGCACCGGTAGCGATCACGACGGCGTCGTAGCGTTCCCGAAGGTCCTCACCGGTGAGGTCGCCGGCGCCGACCTCGACGCCGGTCCGGAAGACCGTGCCCTCGCGCCGCATCTGGTCGACCCGGCGGTCGACATGGCGCTTCTCCATCTTGAACTCCGGGATGCCGTACCGCAGCAGGCCGCCGATGCGGTCATCCCGCTCGAACACCGTCACCGAGTGACCGGCGCGGGTGAGCTGCTGGGCGGCGGCCAGCCCGGCGGGGCCGGATCCGACGACCGCCACGGTCATGCCGGTCAGCTTGTCGGGCGGCAGCGGAACAACCCAGCCTTCCTCGAAGGCATTGTCGATGATCTCGACCTCGACCTGCTTGATGGTCACCGGATCCTGATTGATGCCGAGCACGCACGATCCCTCGCAGGGCGCCGGGCACAGCCGACCGGTGAACTCCGGGAAGTTGTTCGTGGCGTGCAGCCGCTCGATCGCGTCCCGCCATCGGTCCGTGCGCACCAGATCGTTCCACTCAGGAATGAGATTGCCCAACGGACATCCCTCGTGACAGAACGGAATGCCGCAGTCCATGCAGCGCGCCGCCTGCTCGCGAAGCACGTCGTGCGAGAAGTCTTCGTAGACCTCTTTCCAGTCACGCAGCCGCAGCGGGACCGGCCGCCGTTGCGGGGTCTCGCGCTTTGTGTACTTGAGGAAGCCCCTGGGATCAGGCACTTGCCGCCGCCATGATCGCCTTGTCGACGTCTTCGCCGGTGCCCTCGGCGTGCGCGATCGCCTGCAACACGCGCTTGAAGTCGCGCGGCATCACCTTCACGAAGTGGCTCAATTGCCCGTCCCAGTCGGCCAGAATGCGTTGTCCGACCGCAGAATCCGTCGCATCGACGTGGGCCACGACCATGCCGCGCAGCCAGTCGACGTCCTCGTCGTCCATAGCATCGAGGTCCACCATCTCGGCGTTGAGGTTGTCGCCGAATGTGCCGTCGGGGTCGTAGACGTAGGCCACGCCGCCCGACATGCCCGCGGCGAAGTTACGGCCGGTGGGCCCGAGAATGACGACCTTGCCGCCGGTCATGTACTCGCAGCCGTGGTCGCCGACGCCCTCAACCACCGCGTGCGCGCCGGAGTTGCGGACCGCGAACCGCTCCCCCACGACGCCGCGCAGGAACACCTGGCCGCTGGTGGCACCGAACAGGATCACATTGCCGGCGATGATGTTCTCCTCGGCGATGTAGTCCTCCGGCGCGTTGTCCGACGGACGCACCACCAACCGGCCGCCGGACAATCCCTTGCCGACGTAGTCGTTGGCGTCGCCGTACACCCGCAGTGTGATGCCCTTCGGGACGAACGCGCCGAAGCTGTTGCCCGCCGACCCGTCGAACGTGATGTCGATGGTGCCGTCGGGAAGCCCCTCGCCGCCATACGCTTTGGTCAGCTCGTGACCGAGCATGGTGCCCACGGTCCGGTTCGTGTTGGCGATCGTGGTGGAGAACCGCACCGGCGTGCCCGAGTCGAGCGCCTCGCGGCTCATCACGATCAGCTGCTGATCCAGCGCCTTGTCCAGCCCATGGTCCTGCCGGGAGCTGCAATACAGGTCCTGGTTCATGAAGGCCGATTCCGGCTCGTACAGCACCGGTGACAGATCCAGCTTGTAGGCCTTCCAGTGTTCGGCCGCACGGGTGAGGTCCAGCGACCCGACCTGTCCGACCATCTCGTTGACGGTCCGGAACCCCAACTGCGCCATCATTTCCCGGACTTCTTCGGCGATGAACATGAAGAAGTTCTCGACGAACTCCGGCTTGCCGTCGAACCGCTGCCTCAGCACCGGGTTCTGGGTGGCCACCCCGACCGGGCAGGTATCCAGGTGACAGACCCGCATCATGATGCAGCCGGACACCACCAGCGGCGCGGTGGCGAAGCCGAACTCCTCGGCGCCCAGCAGGGCGGCGATCACCACGTCGCGGCCCGACTTGAGCTGACCGTCGACCTGCACGACGATCCGGTCACGTAACCCGTTGAGCAGCAACGTCTGCTGCGTCTCGGCCAGGCCGAGTTCCCAGGGCGCGCCGGCGTGCTTCTGCGACGTCAACGGCGTGGCACCGGTGCCGCCGTCGTGGCCCGAGATGAGCACCACGTCGGCGTGTGCCTTTGAGACGCCGGCGGCCACCGTCCCGACGCCGTTCTCGCTGACCAGCTTCACGTGCACGCGGGCCTGCGGGTTGGCGTTCTTGAGGTCGTGGATCAGCTGCGCCAGGTCCTCGATCGAGTAGATGTCGTGGTGCGGCGGCGGTGAGATCAGGCCGACGCCCGGCGTGGAGTGTCGCACCTCGGCCACCCACGGGTACACCTTGTTGCCCGGAAGCTGGCCGCCCTCACCGGGTTTCGCACCCTGGGCCATCTTGATCTGGATGTCGGTGCAGTTGGTCAGGTAGTGGCTGGTGACGCCGAACCGTGCGGAAGCCACCTGCTTGATTGCGCTGCGCCGCCAATCGCCGTTCTCGTCCCGGTCGAAGCGGCTGACGTCTTCGCCGCCCTCGCCACAGTTCGACCGGCCACCGAGCCGGTTCATCGCGATCGCCAGGGTTTCGTGCGCCTCGGCGGAGATCGAGCCGTAGCTCATCGCACCGGTGGAGAACCGCTTGACGATCTCGCTGGCCGGCTCCACCTGGTCGAGCGGCACCGGCGTGCGCACCCCGTCCTTGAACTTCAACAGACCGCGCAGCGACGCCATCCGCTCGCTCTGGCCGTCGACCAGCTGGGTGTACTCCTTGAAGATCGAGTACTGCCCGGTGCGGGTCGAGTGCTGCAGCTTGAACACCGTGTCCGGGTTGAACAGGTGGTACTCGCCCTCGCGGCGCCACTGGTATTCGCCGCCGACCTCGAGTTCACGATGGGCCCACACATCGGGCCGGTCCAGGTAGGCCAGCGCATGCCGGGCAGCGACGTCGTCGGCGATGTCGTCGAGGTCGATACCGCCGACTGCGCAAGTCAGGCCGGTGAAGTACTCGTCGAGCACCTCCCGCGAGATGCCGATGGCCTGGAACAGCTGGGCGCCGGTGTAGGAGGCCAGCGTGGAGATGCCCATCTTGGACATCACCTTCAACACGCCCTTGCCCGCCGCCTTGACATAGTTGGTCAGCGCCTTCTCGCGGTCCAGGCCGACGAGAGCACCTCGGTCGAGCATGTCCTCGATCGACTCGAAGGCCATGTACGGGTTGATCGCGGCGGCACCGAAGCCGACCAGTGCCGCCATGTGGTGCACCTCGCGGGCGTCGCCGGACTCCACCACCAGGCCGACGTGGGTGCGGGTGCGATCGCGGACCAGGTGGTGGTGCACCGCGGAGACGGCCAGCAGTGACGGGATCGGCGCCATCTGTTCGTCCGACTCGCGGTCGGACAGCACGATGATCCGCGCGCCCGCCCGGATCGCCGTCGACACCTTGGCACGGACGTTGTCCAGCGCTTCCCGCAGGCCTTGGCCGCCCCTGCCGACCGGGTACAGGCAGCGGATCACGGCGGTGCGCAGCCCATGGCGCCGGTGGTCGATGTCCTGATCGGGGTCGAGGTTGACCAGCTTGGCCAGTTCGTGATTGCGCAGGATCGGCTGTGGCAACACGATCTGGCGGCAGGACTCCGCGTTCGGGTTGAGCAGGTCGCCCTCCGGCCCGACGCCGCCCTGCAGGCTGGTCACCAACTCTTCGCGGATGGCGTCCAGCGGCGGGTTCGTGACCTGGGCGAACAACTGCTGGAAGTAGTCGAACAACATGCGTGGGCGCTGCGACAGCACGGCCACCGGCGTGTCGGTGCCCATCGAGCCGATCGGCTCGACTCCCTTCAGCGCCATCGGCGCAACCAGGAGATTCAGTTCCTCGTAGGTGTATCCGAAAGCCTGCTGGCGCAACACAATCCGGTGATGCGGCATGCGGACATAGTCGCCCTGCGGCAGGTCGTTGAGGTGGAACAGGCCGGCGTCCAGCCACTCCTGATACGGGTGCTCGGCGGCCAGCTCGGCCTTGATCTCCTCGTCGGAGACGATGCGGCCCTGCGCGGTGTCCACCAAGAACATCCGGCCGGGCTGCAGCCGCATCTTCTGCACCACGGTGGACGGGTCGAGGTCGAGCACGCCGGCCTCGGAGGCCATCACCACAAGACCGTCATTGGTGACCCAGATGCGGGACGGCCGAAGGCCATTGCGGTCCAGCACCGCGCCGATCACGGTGCCGTCGGTGAACGTCATCGACGCCGGCCCGTCCCACGGCTCCATCAGCGCCGCGTGGTACTGGTAGAACGCCCGGCGCGCCGGATCCATCGACTCGTACCGCTCCCACGCCTCGGGGATCATCATCAGCACGGCGTGCGGCAGGCTGCGCCCCCCGAGATGCAGCAGCTCGAGCACCTCGTCGAACCGCGCGGTGTCGGACGCACCCGGAGTGCAGACCGGGACGATCTTGTCGAGATCCTGGCCACCGAAGACGTCGGTCTTGATCAGCGCCTCACGCGCGCGCATCCAGTTCTCGTTGCCGGTGACGGTGTTGATCTCGCCGTTGTGGGCGATCCGCCGGAACGGGTGAGCCAACGGCCACGACGGGAAGGTGTTCGTGGAGAACCGCGAATGCACGATGCCCAGCGCGCTGGTGAGCCGGTCGTCCTGCAGGTCGAGATAAAAGGCCTTGAGCTGCGGGGTGGTCAGCATGCCCTTGTAGACGAAGGTCTGGCCGGAAAGGCTTGGGAAATACACCGTTTCGCGGCCGGGGCCGTCCTGGCCCGGCCCCTTCGTCCCGAGCTCGTGCTCGGCACGCTTGCGCACCACATAGGCACGCCGCTCCAGTTCCATGCCGGAGGCGCCCCCGATGAACACCTGCCGGAAAGTCGGCATCGCATCACGCGCCAGTGCGCCCAGCGACGACTCGTCGGTGGGCACATCGCGCCAGCCCAGCACCTCCAGGCCCTCGGCCTCGGCGATCTTCTCCACCGCCTCGCACGCCGCCGCGGCGTCCTTCGAGGACTGCGGCAAAAAGGCCATGCCGGTCGCGTAGCTGCCGCAAGAGGGCAGGTCGAATTCGATCACGGCGCGCAGGAATTCATCGGGCACCTGCAGCAGGATGCCTGCGCCGTCACCGGTGTGCGGTTCAGCGCCCTGGGCACCGCGGTGCTCCAGGTTCAGCAAGGCCGTGATGGCCTTGTCGACGATGTCGCGGGTGCGGCGACCGTGCATGTCAGCCACCATCGCCACGCCGCACGCATCGTGCTCGAACGCGGGGTTGTACAGCCCTTGACTACTGGGCGCCATTCCCACCTAGCCCTTCAACCTTCACGAAGTTTCACCCATGGCAGCCGTCGACGACGGCGTTAGCCGGCGTTGGCGGTGACGGTGCCTTCGTGCATCACTGAACGACGGCCCTTTCCCCTCGCCACAAGTGCAGAAAACGATATGACAAACCCCGCCTGACATGCCAACTTAGTCATACCTAACTAGACCCATCGGCCCACCGGGCGGCACTGCTCGATTCACCGCCCATGATACGGCGGATGCCGTTGCGCACCTTAAGTTTTCGGCCGGCGCAGAGGCCGTGCCAACGGGCGCACCTCGGTCTACACCGTCGGCGAAATCATCGAGGAAGTTTGCTGTGAGCTACTCGGATGCCTATGCGCTGCGTTAACTGCGTCACAGCCGTTTGCACAAAGCCTAGTCAGATTCTTAGAGAACCGGCCCGCTGCCCGCCCGCCTCCCCCCTCGTCAGGCGGGCGGGGCTGCGGGGCCGATCAGCGGTGTACCGGGTAGCCGCCGCGCTCGGCCAACGACCTGAGCTGCTTCAACGCGAAGGTTCGGCCCCGTCCGCCCTCCGGGATGTGGATGCCGGCCCACAGGCCCTGCGCGCCGGGCATCTCGCACGCCTCTTTGGCGCACAGCCAGCGCCGCGGGCAGGCCCGGCACACCGCCTTGGTCTGGTCGTCTGTTGCGGTCATCCACCGGTCCGGGTCCTGCGTGCAGGCACCGATCTGGGTATCGGCCATCGCGGGTATCCGAAGCATCGCGGTCACGACAGGAACCGTAGCGCTCTTTCCGTAGCAGCGCAACAGTTGCGACGGTTTTTCCGCTTCGGCGAGGTTGAGCACGGCTAGCCCGCTGCGCTGGCTACACTGGGCGGGTGGATGAGGACGCCGGCGATCCGGGCATCGCTCGCGCTGGCGCCGCCGTTGCCGCCCGGCGACGCGAATTGGACATCAAGCAGCGGAATCTCGCCAAGTACAAGATCATCAACGCCGGCGCGCTGATCGCCTTCGAGAAGGGCCGCAGCTGGCCGCGGGAGCGGACCAGGGCCAAGCTCGAGGAAGTCTTGCAGTGGCCCGCCGGAACCATAGCGACGATACGGTATGGCGGTCCGGTGCCCGGATCGACGCCCGAGCCCGCGCCGGACGACGGTGCCGCATCGCTGATCGTGGGCGCCGTCGAAGTCGCGATGAAGACGTTCGCGGCCGCGATCGAGGCGCTGCCCGCCGACGACGACGCCGAATTCTCCGGGCGCGCCACGGTGATCCTCTCCGACCTGCGCAAGCTCGAAACAGTGGTGGCCCGCGCGGCCCGGCGCAGCCGGGGCACGCCCGAGGTGGTGCTGGCGCTGAGCACGGTCCGCGGCTGCCACGACGAGCTGATGTTCCGCGCCGCGGCCACCCCCGCGGCCACCCTGGGCCAGCGGCTGTATACCGCGCGCCGCCGCGCGAACCTGACGGCCGCCGAGACCGCCAACGCCGCCGGGCTGCCCGCGGAACTCGTCGACGCCGTCGAGGCCGGCGAACCGGCCGGCGACCAGGACGCGGTGAAACTGAAGGACCTCATCGCGTCGCTGGATGGCTGATACTGGACCCGTGCCGATGTCCGAATTGGTCCGCAACGTGAACGGCGTGCTGTCCCGGGCCGACACCTTGTTCGGTACGGCGGAGAACAACGGGCCGGCAACGGCTGCCGCGGACCAGTTGACAGCCGCCGCCGACGCGATCCGGTCCGGACCGGAACACGCCGCCACCATGTCGGCGGACGCCGTCACCAACTACGCCGATTTCGCGCACGGCAGTCGTGACGCGCTCGACCAGCTGTCGGGTGTCGAATCGGATTTGGGTCAGCGCCTGCAGGACGCCGCAGAGGCGGTCGCCACCGCGAAGGCAGCGTCGCAATCGGCATTGGACATGGCGTCCTCGGCGGCCGACGCCCTCGACCAGCTGTCCGACTCCCCCGCGGCCGAATTGGCCGTCCTCTCAGCCCTGCGGACCCAGGTCGGCAACGAGCTCGAGCTCATCCGCGCGCACCAGGCGATCGCTACCCAACTGGGTGAGCAGCTGCGGGGCCTGGACTACTAGTCGCCGCCACCTGGACTTCTGAGCCGAGCACCGCGCGCACGCTGGCCTCCGGCCGCAGATCCAGCCGCCGCAGCAGCTGGGCGTTGAGCGCGACCACCACCGTCGACACCGACATCAGGATCGCGCCCACCGACATCGGCATCACGAAGCCGATCGGCGCCAGCACACCGGCCGCCAGCGGTACCGAGATGAGGTTGTATCCGGCTGCCCACCAAAGGTTTTGCTGCATCTTGCGATACGCCGCCCGGGACAGCAGGATCACCGACAGCACCGAGCGGGGATCCGAGCTGGCCAGGATGACGCCGGCCGACGCGATGGCCACGTCGGTGCCCGCGCCGATCGCAATGCCGACGTCGGCCTGAGCCAGCGCCGGAGCATCGTTGACGCCGTCACCGACCATGGCGACTCTCTGTCTCCCACCCCGCCTCCCGCCGAGCCGCTCGCCCTGCAGCTCGGCGACCTTGGCCGACTTGTCCTCCGGCCGGACGCCGGCGAACACCCGGTCGATGCCGAGCTCGTCGGCCACCGCCCGGGCCACCGTCTCGGCGTCACCGGTGATCATCACGACCTGGCTGCCGAGCCGGTGCAGCGCGTCGACCGCCTGCCGTGACTCTGGCCGCACTTCGTCGGCAAGTTTGAGCGCGCCGGCCACCGACCCTTCGACAAGCACGTGCAGCACGATGGCGCCTTCGTCGCGCCACGGCCCCGCCTCGGACAGCCCGGACTGGCCGGCCTCCTGCAGCAGGCGGGGCCCGCCGACCCGGACTCGCTCGCCGTTGACCGTGGCGGTCACGCCCACCGCGGGCGACGAGGAGAAGTCCGACGACGCAGGCACAGTCAGGTTGCGGGCGCGCGCCGCTTCGACGATCGCGCGGGCCAGCGGGTGCTCGGAGTCCGATTCGGCGGCGGCGGCCAGCTCGAGAACGTCGTCTTCGGTGCGGCCGTCCGTTGCGGCGACCGCCGTCACCGTCGGCTCACCCTTGGTCAGCGTCCCGGTCTTGTCGAACAGCACTGCGCCGACGGTGCGCATGCTCTCCAGCGCGAGCCGGTCCTTGACCAGCACGCCGCCGCGGGCGGCGCGTTCGGTGGCGATGGACACCACCAGCGGTATCGCGAGACCCAGTGCGTGCGGGCAGGCGATCACCAGCACGGTGATGGTCCGGATGACCGCCTCATCGGGCCTGCCCACAAACCCGGGAAAGCCCCAGACCACCGCGGTGACGATCGCGGAGCCCAACGCGAACCAGAACAGCCAGCCGGCGGCGATGTCGGCGAGCCGCTGCGCCCGCGATGACGAGTTCTGCGCCTCGGTGACCAGCCGCTGGATGCCGGCCAGCGCCGTGTCGTCGCCGACGGCGGTAACCCTGACGCGCAGGCCCGAGTCGGTGGCGACGGTGCCGGCGACGACGTGCTCGCCGACGCCGCGGCGCACCGGTCGTGATTCGCCGGTCACCATCGACTCGTTCATGTCGGCGGCCCCGTCGATGATCTCGCCGTCGGCGGGCACGCTGCCGCCCGGGCGCACGATCACCACGTCGCCCATCCGCAGATCGGAGGGCGCCACGGTTTCAACTCGTTCGCTCCCGCTGCCCCGCCCGGTGTCACCCTCGACCCGTTCGGCCTCGTCCGGCAGCAGGGCCGCGAGTGAGTCCAGCGCGGAGCTGGTCTGGGCCAGCGAGCGCATCTCGATCCAGTGACCGAGCAGCATGATCACGGTCAGCAGCGCCAGTTCCCACCAGAAGTCGAGCTGGTGATCCAGCACACCGGCGCTCGCACCCCAGGACGCGATGAACGCCACGGTGAGGGCCAGCCCGATCAGCAGCATCATTCCCGGTGCGCGGGAACGGATCTCACTGATCGCCCCGGTCAGAAACGGCCGGCCGCCCCAGAAGTACATCACGGTGCCCAGCACCGGCGAGATCCATCGGGCGCCGGGGATGTCCGGCACGGTGTAGCCGAGGATCATCGCGAACATGCTCGAGAAGGCCACCGTTGGGATGGCCAGCGCGAGCATGATCCAGAACAACCGGCGGAACTGGGCGACGTGATCGCCGTGACCGCCATGGTCCTCGTGGCCGGCGTGGCCTGTCGATGCGGTTTGAGCCATCGTCATGCGGCCAATCTATACCCCCTGGGGGTATATGTCTAGGCTAGCATCCGCTGCATGCCCGAGTCCCGCGAATCCGACGGCGGGCTGGGCGGTTTTATCCGGCGCTCCGGATACCTGCGCAAGTGGCTGATCCTCGGCATATCGATCGGCATCATCGCCGGGCTGGGCGCGGTGGTGTTCTATCTGGCACTCGACTACGCGGGGAAGTTCCTGCTCGGATACCTCGCCGGGTATGACATTCCCAAGCCCATCGGTGACGGCGGCGACCCGGGCTCGCCGGGGTTCGAGCGGCCGTGGGCGATCCCGCTGGTGGTGTTCGGCGGTGCGCTGGTGTCGGCGTGGCTGGTCGCCAGATTCGCCCCGGAAGCCGAGGGGCACGGCACCGACAGCGCCATCGAGGCCGTGCACACCGACCCCGGCTCGGTGCGAGTCCGGGCGATCGTGGTGAAGACGATCTCGAGCGCGCTGACGATCGGCTCCGGCGGATCGGGCGGTCGCGAAGGACCGGCGGCGCAGATCTCGGCCGGTTTCGGTTCGCTACTGACCCGCTGGCTCCGGCTGCCGTACGAGGACGGACGCATCGCGGTGGCGCTGGGCATCGGTTCGGGGATCGGCGCGATCTTTGGCGCGCCGCTGGGCGGCGCGGTGCTGGCCGCCTCGGTCATCTACCGCGAAGACTTCGACTTCAAGGCGCTGATACCGGGGTTCATCACTTCGGCCACCGCCTACGCCGTGCTGGGCTCGATCCTGGGCTTCGACCCGCTGTTCGGTTTCCTGGCAGCCGACTTCCGGTTCGACCACCCGCTCGACCTGTCCTGGTACATCCCGCTCGGCATCGTCGCCGCGGGGTTCGGGTACCTGTACGCGCGAATGTTCTACGGCACCGTTGATCTGACCGCGAAGCTGCCCGGCAACAAGGTGATCAAGCCCGCCATCGGCGGCTTGCTGGTCGGGTTGCTCGCACTGGCGATTCCGCAGATCCTCGCCAGCGGATACGGCTGGGCCCAGAAGGCCGCCGACACCGACAGCCTGATGGCCATCCCGCTGTGGATCGTGCTGCTGCTTCCGCTCGCCAAGATCGTCGCCACGTCGTTGTCGATCGGCACCGGCGGATCGGGCGGCATCTTCGGCCCGGGCGTCGTCATTGGGGCATTCGTTGGCGCGGCGATCTGGCGGTTGGGCCACGACCTGGGTGCGCCCGGCCTTCCCGACGGCCCTGCGGTCTTCGTCGTGGTGGGCATGATGGCCTGCTTCGGCAGCGTTGCGCATGCCCCGCTGGCCGTGATGATCATGGTCGCCGAGATGACCGGCTCGTTTTCGGTCATACCCCCGGCGATGGTTGCCGTCGGCATCGCCTACCTGATCATCAGCCGCACCGACGTGTCGATCTACCGAGCGCAGCGGCTCAATCGCGAAGCCGCTGAAGCCGAACGCGAACGCCGGGGCGCTACTTGACCGGGGACTTCTTCTTGGCGCTGCGAGCGGCGCCCTTTTCGGTTCGCGCCCCGCGGTTGGCCAGCTGCCCGCCCGCGTTCTCCAGGTGCGCCCGGACGAACCACTGGAACTTCTCCAGCTCGGCAGCGTGATCGATGAAGATGTCCTGCGACACCAGGTCGAGGTCCTCCAGCCGGTCGATGCCCTTGCGGGTGTCCTCGATGACACCGGTGTAGACCAGGTCGAGCGCGGCCAGGTGCGCCTGCACGGTGTCACGGCCGAGCGAGTAGTCGTCCCAGGTGCGGTCCTTGAGAATGGCGCCGGGCGTGCCCCCCGGGGACTTGCCCAACGCCGCGATCCGCTCGGCGACCTCGTCGGCGTAGCCACGCACCAGCGCGACCTGGGGATCGATCATCTCGTGCACACCGATGAAGTTCGGACCCACCACGTTCCAATGCACGTGCTTCAGAGTGAGGTGCAGGTCGTTGTAGGTGCTGAGCTGCTTCTGAAGCAGGTCCGCGACCTCATTGGCCTGCTTGTGGGTCATGCCGGGAACGGTGAACTCGGTCATCGTTGCCTCCTTCGCACTGCATTGCTTGTCCCGCGACGTGTACCCACGCCGCTGAGCCGGTAATCCGTCGGTGACCTAGATCGCGCGCAGATTCGGGATGGCCTGACGCGCACCGAACCGCGGATTGCGGGCCAGCCCGCTGACCT
The DNA here is from genome assembly GCF_050701515.1 of Mycobacterium sp. Lineage (GTDB taxonomy): Bacteria > Actinomycetota > Actinomycetes > Mycobacteriales > Mycobacteriaceae > Mycobacterium. Next base: position 12,045 of record NZ_JBOGDB010000284.1, read on the forward strand.
CCAGGAGCCGCACGGCGCGGTGCCGGTGCGGGCGCATCGGCTCGAGCAGCTCGACCATCGCGGCGTCGTCGATGGGATAACCGAGCAGGCTCCGGCCGACCACCTTGGCCAGGTGATAGTCGCCGACCGACAGCGCGTCCGGGTCGCCGAACGCACGCTGCGCGGTTTCGGCGGCCGTCCACTCCCCGACACCGGGCAGCGACATCAGTGCGGTGCGGGCTTCTTCCGGCGGCCGGGTGCACAACCGCTCGAGGGAGTCCGCCCGCTGCGCACAACCGACCACCGTGCGCGCGCGGCCGGGGTCGACGTTGGCGCGGTGAAACTCCCAGGACGGGATGCGGCGCCAAACCTCGCCCGCGGGCGGGACACGCATCCGCTTCGGTGCCGGCCCCGGGGCGGGCGACCCGAACTCGGTGACCAGCAGCCGCCAGGCCCGAAACGCGTCCTTGCCCGACACCCGCTGTTCGAGCACCGCAGGAACCAACGACTCCAGCACCCGGTCGGTGCGGCCCAGCCGGAGATGGCGCACCCGCTCGAGGGCCGCCGCGATGGTCGGCTCGTCGGGAGCAAAACCGGACGCATCGTCGTCGGCGCCCAGCAAGGCCGGCAGCGCCTCGGCGAATTCCGTTGCGCCGCAGCCCCATGCCTCGCAGTCGACGGTGCTGGGCGCCGACCGGCTGATCCGCGCGGTGACCGGTCCGCTACGCATCAGGCCGGTGCGCCAGATGGCGCCGTCGGCTGCGACGTGATGGCACGGGTCGCCCCCGCCGCGGCGCAGCGGCGACAGCGTGAGGCCGGGACTGACGGGTCCCGGAAACTCCACGCTGCTGTCTACCGATGCCATTCGCCGGACGCTCCGCTCCAGTTTTTGGGACAGTGATGACGTAATCGTGACAGCAGGACCCAGAAGGGGGTGGAGGTTGGGCGTAGACGGTCGAATGTTCGCGCCGGCACTCCATCCTGCGCCCACGATGACCTGCCACGTCGAGGGCCAGTTCGAGATCTGGCGCAGCAGTGTCCGCAAGGCCGTGCTGGACGCCGTCGACGAGTTCGTCGCCGACCGATGCGCGGTCGACCTGCGTGGTGCCGGCCTCGACGTGGCCGCCGACATGCTGGTCGGTTTCGTCGGCGGCGGCAAGTGCCTGCGCTCGACCTTCATGTTCCTCGGCTGGTTGTGTGGGGCCGAGGCGACCCATCCGGCGCTGCGTGCCGGCGCCAGCCTGGAGCTGTTGCACGCGTTCGCGCTGCTGCAGGACGACGTGATGGACGGTTCGCCGCTGCGGCGCGGCCAGGCCTCGGCGCATGTGCAGTTCGCCCGATGGCACCGCGACCGCGGACTGTCCGGGTCGGCGGAGGGCTTCGGCGAGTCCGCGGCGGTCCTGCTCGGGGACCTGTGCCTGGTGTGGGCCGAGCAGATGCTCCGCGACAGCGGCGTCGAGGCGGCCGCGCTGGACCGGGCCTGGCCGCGCTACGACGCGATGCGCACCGAGCTCGCGGTCGGCCAGTTCGCCGATCTGCTCAACGATGTCGGCGGCCTGCCGACGCTGGATGCGGTGTTGGAGGTGGCGCGACGCAAGTCGGGCAACTACACGGTGCGCCGACCGCTCGAGATCGGCGCCGCGATGGCCGGGTGCGGCGATCGGGTGCTGGCCCAGGTCGGCGGTTACGGCGCGGCGGTGGGCGAAGCATTCCAGTTGCGTGACGACCTGCTCGGCATCTTCGGCGCGCCCTCGATCACGGGCAAGCCGGTGGGCAGCGACCTGACCGAGCACAAGGCGACCAGCGTGGTGGTGGCCGCCCATCAGATGGCGGATCCGACGCTGCGCCGCCAGCTGTCCGAACTGATGCGCATCAACGAGCTCGACGAGGCCGACATCGGCCGGTGGCGCACGTTGATCGCCGCAACCGGCGCGGTGCAGTGGATCGAGGAGCTGATCGCCGACCGGCTGGGCCGGGCGCTGGAATGGGTCGACGCCGGCCGACTGGACGGTGCGGTGCGCTCCGCGCTGGTCAACATGGCCTCGGTGTGCACGCAGCGGGCGGCATGACTGTCATGCGCAGCATCCGAGGAATGACCGACCACGTGGTGGTGGTGGGCGCTGGCCTGGCGGGTCTGTCGGCCGCTCTGCACCTGGCCGGGCGTGACCGCGCGGTCACGGTGGTGGAACGCGGCGACGTGCCCGGCGGCCGGGTCGGCCGGATGGACGTCGACGGCTACCGGCTCGACACCGGCCCAACGGTGCTCACCATGCCCGACCTGATCGACGAGGCGTTCGCCGCCGTCGGCGAATCCGCCGCGGATCGTCTGGACCTGCTCGACGTCGATCCCGCCTACCGCGCATCCTTCGCCGACGGCAGCGGGTTGGACGTGCACAGCGACCGCGACACGATGGCCGCCGAAGTCGAGCGGTTCGCCGGGCCCGAGCAAGCGCTCGGCTATCTGCGGCTGCGGGACTGGCTGCACCGGCTGTATCGGGTCGAGTTCGACGGGTTCATCGCGTCGAACTTCGACTCTCCATTGTCGTTGTTGACCCCGCAGCTGGCCCGGCTCGCGGCGCTTGGCGGCTTCCGGCGCTGGGATCGGGTGGTGAAGAGGTTCATCACCGATGCTCGGCTGCAACGCATCTTCACCTTCCAGGCGCTCTACGCCGGGGTTCCGCCGCAGCGGGCGCTCGCCGTCTATGCGGTCATCGCCTACATGGACACCATCGCCGGCGTGTACTTTCCGCGCGGCGGGATGCGGGCGCTGCCGGACGCGCTGGCCGCCGCGGCCGCGGACGCCGGTGCCGAATTCCGCTACGGCGCAGCCGTATCGGGACTGGAGCGTCGCGACGGCCGGGTCACCGCCGTGTACACCGATCACGATGAGCGGATCGTCGCCGACGCGGTGGTGCTGACCACCGAACTTCCGGACACATATCGACTGTTGGGCCGAACCCCGCGCCGGCTGCTGCCGCTGCGTCCCTCGCCGTCTGCGGTCGTCGCGCATGTCGGCTGCCGGGCCGTGGGTCCTGAAATGCCGCACCACACCATTGTTTTCGGGGACGCCTGGGAGCAGACCTTCCGCGACATCATCGACAACGGGGTGTTGATGCGTGACCCGTCGGTGCTGGTGACCCGGCCAACCGCCGCAGATGCCGGCCTGGCCCCGGTCGGCCGCGACCTGCTGTACATCCTGGCGCCGGCGCCGAATCTGGTGCGGGGCACCATCGATTGGGCAAGTGTCGGTGGTGCCTACACCGACCAGATTTTCACCGCCGTCACCGACCGGCTCCCGCAGCTCGGCATCGACGCCGAGCTGCTGCACGTCGTCAACCCCGCCGATTGGGCACATCAGGGGATGGCGGCGGGCACGCCGTTCGCTCTTGCCCACACCTTCGCCCAGACCGGGCCGTTCCGGCCGGCCAACACCGTCCGGGGCATCGACAACGTGGTGCTGGCCGGCTCCTCGACCGTGCCGGGCGTCGGCGTGCCGACCGCCCTGCTGTCGGGACGACTGGCCGCCGACCGGGTCACCGGCGTCGCGACCCGTCATCTCCCCGCCCCGATCGAGAGCCGGCGACCATGATCCGCTCCGAGCTCGACGCCGCCGGTGTTCACGATCCGGCCCTGCGCACCGCGTATGCGCGCTGCCGGGTGCTCAACGCCGAACACGGCCGCACGTTCTTCCTCGCCACCCGGCTACTCGCGCCCGAGCAGCGACCGGCGGTCCACGCGCTCTACGGGTTCGCCCGCCGAGCCGACGACATCCTCGACGACTTCGACCCCACCGGCAGTACCGCCGAACGCGCCGAACGGCTTCAGCAGTTGGCGACACAGCTGTTCAATCGGCTTGTGCAGGATCGGGATTGCGGTGACGACCCCGCGCTGCGGGCGGTGGTGCACACCGCACGCAAGTACGGCATCGCCTGGGAGATGTTCGACGACTTCCTGACGTCGATGCGGATGGACCTCACCGTGACGGACTACCCGGACCGCGCCGCACTGGAGCGCTACATGCACGGCTCGGCCGAGGTGATTGGACTGCAACTGCTGCCGGTTTTGGGCACCGTCGGTCCCCGCGAGGAAGCCGCACCGCATGCCGCCGCGCTCGGAAAAGCGTTCCAGCTCACCAACTTCCTGCGTGACGTGGACGAGGATCTGCGACGCGGCCGGATCTATCTGCCCGTCGACGAATTGGCCGCCTACGGCGTCGACCGAGACGTGCTGCTGTGGTGTAGTGCCCACAAGCGCACCGACGCCAGGGTGCGCCGCGCGCTGGCCGAGCAGCACACCGCCACCCGGCAGGTGTACCAATTCGCCCGCAAGGGCATCGAATTGCTGCACCCACGGTCGCGGCCCTGCGTCGCGGCGGCATACACGCTGTACTCGGAAATCCTGGAGCGCATCGAGAGCATGCAGTTCGCGATCTTCCGCCAGCGCGCGACGGTCGGCACCACACGACGGCTCCAGGTAGCCGGTATCGGGCTGGCGCGAGCCTGGCGCGCCCGGCTGAGTGCAAAGAGCTAGCAATGGATCGCTGGCAGTACCTGATCGTGCTGGCCGCCTGCCTGCTCATCACCGCGCCGCTGGAAATGTTCGGCGCCGGTGTCTACCGGCAGGCCTGGCGCACCGCGGGCGCGGTGCTGCCGGTGGCGGCCGTGTTCGTGGTGTGGGATGCGGTGGCGATCGCGGCGCATGTGTGGACGTACAACCCGCAGTTCGTGACCGGCGTCGAACTGCCGGGCCGTATCCCGATCGAGGAGCTGCTGTTCTTCGTGGTCATTCCGCTGTGCGGGCTGCTCACCTACAACGCCGTCGACACCATCCTGACGCGTCTACAGCGGATGCTGGCCCACCGGGAGCGGTCGTCGTGACCGGCCTGGGATACACGCTGCCCGCCGTGCTGGCGGTGCTCGCGGTGTGTGCGCTGGAGTTCGGCGCGCTGCGCACCGGCCTGTTCCGCCGGCCCGCGTACTGGATCTCGATGGTGATCGTGTTCGGCTTCCAGATTCCCGTCGACGGATGGCTGACGAAGCTGAGCGCGCCGATCGTGATCTACGACGAACACCACACCAGCGGCATCAGGTTTCCGTTCGACATCCCCGTCGAGGACTTCTTGTTCGGCTTTGCGTTGGTGACCGCGGCGCTGTTGTTGTGGGAACGGCAGCGGCTGCGCGATCGGGACGTCGAGGACTCGACGTGACCGCCCGGAGGCTGCCGCGCGCCCATGTGCCCGCCGCGTTCGACGCCGGCGCGGCCGGCTACGACGGCCTGGTCGGCGCGAACCCGGGATACCACAAGCACTTACAGCTGTCGGCCCGACGCATGCGGCTCGGTGACCTCGGGCGCGGGCTGCGCCTGCTCGACGCCGGCTGTGGCACCGGCGCGTCCACCGCGGCGCTGCTGGCCGTCGCTCCGCACGCCAAGATCGTCGCGGTCGACGCGTCGTCGGGCATGCTGGCCGAGGCCGCCGCCAAGCACTGGCCATCCACGGTCCGGTTCGTGCACAGCCGCATCGAGGACATCGCCGACGCCGGCGTCGACGGGCCGTTCGACGGCATCCTCGCCGCCTACCTGTTGCGTAATCTCGAAGACCCCGACGCCCAACTGCGGGCGTTCCGCGCGCTATTGCGCCCGGGCGCCACACTTGCGGTGCACGAGTACTCGGTGCGCGACTCCCGGCTGGCCACCGCGATGTGGAACGCGGTGTGCGCGACGATCATCATCCCGATGGGCCGGCTGCGCACCGGCGACGCCGGCCTCTACCGCTACCTGCGGCGCAGCGTCAACGACTTCGACGGTGCGGATGCCTTCCGAAACCGGCTGCGGGCCAACGGCTTCACCGCGGTGCGCAGTGAGACGATGCCCGGCTGGCAGCGCAACATCGTGCACACCTTTCTCGCGGATGCACCGCGATGACCGATCCCCGTCGCGCAACACACCCCGCACCGGTCGGTCTGTCCCACGCCAGGAAGCTGAGCAGGACGCCGCACGCCGTCGTGGTGGGTGCCGGCATCGCGGGGCTGGCGGCGGCAGCCGGGCTGGTCGAGCGTGGCGTCACCGTCGACATCGTGGAGCGCGAGTCCTACCTCGGCGGGCGGGTCGGAGGCTGGACCGAGAAGGCTGACGACGGCACCGAGTTGGCTATGAACCGCGGCTTCCACGCCTTCTTCCGGCAGTACTACAACCTGCGGGACCTGTTGCACCGCATCGACTCCGGGCTTGCCATGCTGACCCCGGTTGACGACTACCCGCTGGTCGACGGGCAGGGCAGGCGTGACACGTTCCGTGGTCTGCCGCAGACACCACCGCTCAACGCGCTGGCATTCGCGTTGCGCAGCCCCACCTTTCGGCTGCGTGACCTGGCCCGGCTCAACGCCCGCGCGGCCGCGCCGCTGGCCGCCGTTTCGGTGCCCGACATCTACGAACGGCTCGACCACATCGACGCCGACACTTTCCTGCGCGCCATCAACTTCCCCGATGCCGCCCGGCACCTGGCGTTCGAGGTGTTCTCCCGCAGTTTCTTCGCCGAACCCACCGGCCTGTCGGCCGCCGAGCTGGCCACCATGTTCCACATCTATTTCCTCGGCTCCAGCGAGGGCTTGATTTTCGACGTGTTCAACGCCAATTTCGATGTGGCCCTGTGGAACCCGTTGCGGGCCTATCTGGAATCCCGCGGCGCCCGGTTCTACACCGGCGTGTCGGTGAGTGCGGTGCAGACCGGTCCGCGGTTCCGGGTGCACTGCGATTCCGGAGTCGATCTCGACTGCGACGGAGTGGTGCTGGCCGCGGACGTGACCGGGCTGCAGCGCATCGTCGATGGCTCCCCCTCGCTCGGTGACGCGGCCTGGCGGGCACGGGTCGCCGGCCTGCGCACGGCGCCGCCGTTCGTGGTGCAGCGGCTGTGGCTGGACCGGCCGGTGCACGCCGATCGGTCGGCCTTTATGGGGACGGGCGGACGCCCGCCGCTGGACAATGTCAGCGTGTTGGAACGCTACGAACATCAGGCGGCCGGGTGGGCCGGCCGCGCCGGCGGTTCCGTGGTCGAGCTGCACTCGTACGCGGTCACCGGACCGCGCGACGGCCTGCGGGACCGGATGCTCGCCCGGCTTCACGAGCTGTATCCGGAGACCACGCAGGCCCAAGTGGTTTACGAGCGGGTGCTGTGCCGCAGCGACTGTCCCCGGTTCGCACCCGGCGACCACGCCGCCCGCCCGACCGTCACCACCCCGCACCCCGCCCTCGTCCTGGCCGGCGACGGCATCCGCATCGATCTGCCGGTGGCGCTGATGGAACGCGCCGCGACGACCGGCTGGTCGGCGGCGAACCATTTGTTGACGCACTTCGGATTGGCCGGACACGCCCTGCACACGGTGCCGGTTCAGGGCCGGTCGCCAACGCTGCGCCGGCTTGCCCTGCGAGAGAGGCAGTCGGCGCGATGAGCTTGCTGGCCGGACTCAGGTCGCGGTGGTCGAAAACCTCGCCGTTCCAAGTGCATCCGCGCGGCGGCTGGGCCGGCCAGCGACCCACCTACCGGGACGCACAACCCGCCATCATCGACGCGGCACTGGACCGGTCCCAGCGCAGGCCCAGTGGCAATTGGTATGCGTTCGCCGCGAGCGATGCCATTCGCCGGCGACCGCTCGGTACGTCGGTCGGCGGGCGGGAGATCGTGGCGTGGCGGGGCACGGACGGCGCATTGCACGCCGGGCCGGGTGCCTGCCCGCACCTGGGGGCCGACCTGTCGACGGGCACGGTCGACGACGGCGCGTTGATCTGCCCCTGGCATGGCCTGCGATTGGCCGGCGGCCGCGAGTTCGGCTGGAAGCCCCATCCGGCCCACGACGACGGTGTGCTGGCCTGGGTGCGGCTGGACGAAGTCGGCGGCGAGGACCCGACCGAACTGCCGCTGCTGCCCGAGCGCCCGGACGGTCCCCGGCTGCACGCCGTCACCCGGCTGGTCGGCACGTGCGAGCCCGCCGACATCATCGCCAACCGGCTCGACCCGTGGCACGGCGCCTGGTATCACCCGTATTCGTTCACCCGGCTCGAGGTGTTGTCCTCACCCCCGGTCGCCGCCGACGAGGAGGCCGACCGCTTTCTGGTCGCCGTGACATTCCGGATCGGCCGGTTCGGAATTCCGGTCGTCGCGGAGTTCACCAGCCCCGAACCGCGCACCATCGTGATGCGCATCGTCGACGGCGAAGGGGCGGGCAGCGTCGTCGAAACCCACGCCACACCGGTCGGCCCCGGGCCCGATGGACTGCCGCGCACCGCGGTACTGGAGGCGGTCATCGCGCACTCCGACCGTCCCGGCTTCGCGCACGCCCTGCGCGGCAGGCCGCTGATCGCGCCGTTCATTCGCCAGGCTGCCACCCGGCTGTGGCGCGACGACCTCGCCTACGCCGAACGGCGCTACCTGGTGCGCACCCGCGGCTAGGTGGCGACCGAGATATCGGCCTTGTCCGGGTAGAACGCGACGTGGCCGGCGATGGCGGCCACCGCCGGGTAGGGCTGCTGGTAGGTCCACACCACGTCCTCGACGGTGTCGCCCGCGGCGGTCGCCACGTGGTAGTAGCTGGCGTCGCCCTTGAACGGGCAGTACGTGGCGGTGTCGCTGGGCTGCAGCAGGGCCTGCACGACGTCCCCTATCGGGATGTAGTGCACGGCGGGAAGGGTGGCCTCCTGCAGCGTCAACCCGTCGTCCGTGTCGGCGACGAGCTCGCCGTTGACCAGCACCGTCACATGCTTGCCGGTGGGTTCCACGGTGATCGGATGTGCGTCGGTGGGCTCGAGTACGGGTCGGTCGGTCATGGCTCTCTCCTGACGGGCGGATTTCCAATCTCATTGTCGACAACCTGTCTAGGGGTGCTTTTATGCCGAACCTGTAGTTGTCGTGCTCGCCACTCGCACTTTTGCGCGGCAACTACAGAATCAGCACTCGCTGCAGCTCGGTCAGCGGGCCGTGTCGGTCGAGCACCAGATCGGCCAGGGTGCGACCGGCGAGATTCGTTGCGGTGACGCCGTGTCCGACGTATCCACCGGCCCAGCCCAATCCGGTGGCCCGGTCCAGCACGACGCTGGCCTCCCAGTCGCGCGGCACCGCCAGCACGCCGCACCAGCCGTGCGCGATCGGCACGTCGCGGATCTGTGGCAGCACCGCCCGCAGCGTCGAGGCCAGGTGCGCGATGGTGCGTTCGGGCACCCGCCCGTCGGTATCGGTGCGTGAACCGTAGCGGTACGGCACGCTGCGGCCGCCGATTGCGATGCGGTCATCGACCGTCCGCTGCGCGTACAAGAAGCCGTGCGCGGCGTCCCCGAGGGTCTCGCATCTGCGCCAGCCGATGGTCTCCCACACGTCATCGCCGATCGGATCGGTGGCGATCATCGAACTGTTCATCGGTAGCCACCGCCGCCGGAGGCCGGGAAGTGCGGCGGTGAATCCCTCGGTGGCGCGCAGCACGACAGGCGCGGTGACGGTGCCGTGTGGTGTGGTGGCCGCGCCGGGGGTGATCGCGGTGACCGGTGACTGCTCGTAGACCTCGACACCGAGCCGCTGCACGGTGTCGGCCAGGCCGCGCACCAGTCGGGCCGGCTGGATGCGGGCGCAGTGCGGATTGTGGTAGGCCGCCACCACTCCGTCGAGCCGGATCCGTTCCGCCGCTTCATCTTTGGTCAGCACGGCGATGCCGTCAACCTTCCAGCTGAGCTGCTCGTCGACCTCGGCGGCCAGCCGCCATTGCGACCCGACGCGCCGAACCCGGCGAACCGGGCCTCCAGCACGGCGATGCGCAGCGACGGGTCAGCGCGCTTCAGGTAGTACGCCGTCCACAGGCCGGTGTAGCCGGCACCCACGATGCAGACGTCGGCGTCGCGGTCGCCGGGAAGCGGTGCGCGGTAGGCGGGCAATTCGTCGAACCAGTGCGAGACCTGGCCGTTGATCGGCGCGGGGGAGGGCACCGGGTGATTCTGACACCCTGCGGCACTTGTCGGACCACGGGCGCATGGTGGCGGCAAGTACCCGAGAAAGGACGCACCATGTGCTGGCAATGCGATCACCCAGGCGCAACCACCGCCGACTATCTCAAGGAGTTGCGCGCGACGATCCGCAAGTTCAAGTGGGCCGTGCAGTACGTCGAGGATGACAGAAAGCCTTTCGCGTACACCATCGGGCTGCACGAGCGCGGCTTCGCCGAGTATCTCGTGACCGGAGTATCCCCGGAACGGGCGATGCGGCTGTTGAACGCGGTGGCCAACTACACCGTGCGCGAGGTTCAGCCCGCACCCGGCGATCTGATGGAGCTGGGTGGGGAAGAGAAGCTCGAATTCGTGACGGTCGACCAGCCCGATGCGCACCTGAATTTCGCGATCGCGCTCTACGGCCCCGAGGTGAAGGCACTACAGCTCGTGTGGCGGGATGAGCGCGGCCACTCTGCGTGGTGCCCCGACTTCGACGAAGGCCGGGGTAGCCAACCGGTGCTGGGGAAGCGGGGTCCTCAGAACGCATAGCGGTGGTACTGCGCCATGTAGCGCAGCGCCGGCACCGGCGACATCACCTTGGCCATCACGCGGTAGTACCACGCGATATCGGTGAAGGTCGCCGACTCGAACGGCGACAGCCAGCTCAGCAGCCGCACAGCGGACACCGCCTCGATGACGTCGTCGGGGCCGTCGATGCCCCAGTGCAGCGTTGAACCCGAGCGACGCACCACGGCATTGATCCACTGTGACTTGATGCCCAGCCGGTTGAACGCGTCGAACTGCAGCTCACCCGACGGGGCGTGCTCGACGACCCGACGCAACAGCGCAACGCCGTCCTCCTCGGTGAGGTACATGGTCAGACCTTCAGCGATCATCAGCGTCGGGCGGTCGGCCGGCACGTCGGCGAGCCAGCCCGGGTCGGTCACGGATGCCGCGACGACGTGGTAGTGCTCGCGCGCCGGAAAAAGCTGGTTGCGCAGCGCTGCGACGTCGGGGTAGTCCACGTCGTACCACTCGACGCCCGGCCCGGGTGCCAGCCGGAAGAAGCGGCTGTCCAGTCCGCAGCCCAGGTGCAGCACCACGGCCTCGGGATGGGCGGACAGAAACTCCCGGGCCCAATTGTCGAAGTGCGCGGTCCGAGTGGTCACCGACGGGGAGGTACGCGGCGTGATCGCGGTCTTCTTCCAGTCGTAGTCGATGCGCTCGAGGATCTCCTTGGCGTACCGGTCGCCCAGGACCGGATTGTCGAAGTCGGCGTCCAGTGCCTTCGCATACAGCGTCGCCAACATGGTCTGCGGCGCACCGGACAGGTCGACATGCACTTTGTCGGTATCGGTCACGCCATTCGACGCTAGTCCTGCCGGTGGCGACCCGTCCCCTCGCCGAGTTTCGTAGGCTCACGGCCATGGCGGTGCGCTCTGTTCTGTTGTTCGTCGTGGCTGCGCTGGCCGAGATTGGTGGCGCCTGGTTGGTGTGCCTGGCCGGGGTGGCCGTGATCATGTATGCACCACGCGGGCACTAGCTGGCTGGAGGCGGCGCCGTGATCGAGTTCATGACCCAGAGCACCGAGAGCATCCTCGGGATAACGGCGAGCGGAAAGTTGAGCCGGCTCGACTACCGTGATGTGCTCGCACCGCGTATCGAGTCGCTGGCGGCGCGCTTCGAAACGCTGCGGGTGTTGTTCCTGATGGACGAGTCTTTTCAGGGCTGGAGCATTGCCGCGGCCTGGGCTAACACGATCTTCTGTCTGAAGCATCGGCGTGACTTCGACAGGATCGCGATGGTGGGCGCCCCGAAGTGGGAGGAATGGTGCGTGAAAGCACCCGCGACGTTGCTGATGAACGGGGAACTGCGAACCTTTCGTCGCAATCAACTCAACCATGCGTGGGAATGGCTGCGCGCATGAACGCTACCCATCGAACAAATCTATCGCGGGGAACTAACCGGCAGTCTTGCTCTTGCGCTTGGCTTCCCGCAGGCCCACCCAGAACGTGGCCGCTTCGCGGATCGACTCCTCCACCGGCCTTGGCTGCCAACCCAATTCGCGTCGAGCCTTTGAACAGTCCACCGGCGCCTCGGCGCGCATCAGCCGCAGCGAGCCCAGAGTGAGACGTTCGTCGGTGCCGCGCGCCCGTGCCTTAACGGTTCCCAACGTGCCCAGCGCGTAGGCCACCGGAAGGGGGATCGACTTCGTCGGCGGCGCAACGCCGGCCGCCTCCGCCGCGATGCGAATGACCTCGGCGTTGCTGATCACCTTCTCGGAGATCAGGTAACGCTCGCCGACCCGGCCGTGCTCGGCGGCCAGGATCATCGCCCGGGCCGCATCGACCACGCCGACGGCCTCGAGTTCGATGCCGCGCAGCACGAACGGGATCTTCCCGAACGCCGCCCCGGCGATGATCGCGCCGTGCGGGGTGCGGCCCCAGTCGCCACTGCCGTAGGTGGTCGACACGCACATCGCGACGGCCGGCAGCCCGTGCTCACGCGCGTACTGCAGCACCAACTCCTCGGCCTGCACCCTCGATCGGACATACGGCGTCAGCCCGCGGTCTTCGACGATGTCGTCTTCGGTGGCGCGGTGACCGCGGCGCCGCCCGACGGTCGCATAGCTGCTGGTGAAGACGAACCGGTTGAGGCCGGCAGCGATCCCTTCTTGGACGGCCACGTCGAGCACGTTGTGGGTGCCCTCGACATTGGTACGGAACAGCGGCGACGGGTCGGACAGCCAGGCGCGGGTGTCGACGACGCAGTAGTAGACGTCATCGCAGCCGGCCATGGCTTCGCGCAGTGTCTCGCTGTCGAAGATGTCGCCGTGGAACCGCTCGACGGATAGATCGTCGATCCCGATGGTGTTGGCGTTCGGGCGCACCATGGCCCGCACGGTGTGTCCGTCGGCGACCAGCTGCCTGGTGACGTGCGAGCCGAGAAAACCGTTGGCACCGATGACCAGCTTCGGTTTCGCGCTCATTTCTGGCCCCCGAACTGGCGCATCCAGCCGAGCGCCTCATCGGGCAGTGTGCCCAACTCCTGGGCCTTGCGGCACCACTTCATCGTCGCCGAGACGAACCGCAGCGGGTTGTAGACGTCCTCCTGCCGGCACCACTGCCCGTCACCGGCATAGGTGACGATGGAGATGTTCGTTGCGCTGATGATCGTGCCGTCCCCCGGGTCGCGCATCGGGTTGTCCAGCTCGCAGATCACCCGGCCGGTCGACTCGTCGAACGCGGTCCACAGCGAGGGGAACGCCGTCATGTAGCTGCCGGGAAAGCTCTCCATCGTCTTCCAGATCCAGGCACGGACTTCTTCGCGGCCATGCATGGTGCCCGCCCCATGCTCGACATAGGTGACATCCGGGCTGTACTGCTCGACCCAGGAATCCCAGTCGCGGGTCTCGGCGGCGCGAGCCACCGTCGCCTCGAACTTCTCGAACGCCGCAGCCAGCTCCTCGCGGGTGAAGACCTTGCTCGTCACGTGAAGAACTAGAACACGTTCTACCTGTGTTTGTCGAGCGTGCTCAGTACGCGACCAGCACCTGGCGGTCGCCGAGCGGGGCCTGCAGCGGCACATCGAGCGTGCCGGACAGCGCGATCATGATGCACATCCGGCCGACGGCCTCCGGCGGCGTCCCGCTGCGCAATTCCACGGTGACGGTCTCGGTGGTCTCCTGCACGGTGGCGTGCACGCCGTAACACTCGGGCGGACCGAGGGTGAAATGCACCGCCACCGCTTGGTCGTTGTCGGCGCGGCTCCACGAATCGACCCGTAGCGGATGGGGATTCACGATGGCCGCATTGGCGGTGAACTCCACGCCCCCAGGCGGCACCTCTGGTGGTGCGGTTGTATCGGCTGCGGCCGGGACAGCGGGCGCAACAAAAAGCAGGGCGGCCAGTGCCGTGGTCATCGCTGCGCGCATGCGTCCACGGTAGCGACGCCGACCGCCGGTATACCGTTGGACGCGTGACTGCGATGAGCGACTCGCGCGAAGAGCATCAGACCCAACATCAGAAGGCGATCCTGGCGGGCGGCTGCTTCTGGGGCATGCAGGACCTGATCCGCAAGCTGGCCGGCGTGGTGTCCACCCGGGTGGGCTACACGGGCGGTGATAACGCCAACGCCACCTATCGCAACCACCCCGGGCACGCCGAGGCGATCGAGATCGTCTACGACCCCGCGCAGACCGACTACCGGACGCTGCTGGAGTTCTTCTTCCAGATCCACGACCCGACCACGAAGAACCGGCAGGGCAACGACGTCGGCACCAGCTACCGGTCGGCGATCTTCTACGTCGACGACGAGCAGAAGCGCATCGCGCTGGACACCATCGCCGACGTCGAGGCGTCCGGCCTGTGGCCGGGCAGGGTGGTGACCGAGGTCAGCCCGGCCAACGACTTCTGGGAGGCCGAGCCCGAGCACCAGGATTACCTCGAGCGCTACCCGTCGGGCTACACCTGCCACTTCGTGCGGCCGGATTGGAAGCTACCGCGGCGGGAGACCCAGGGCGCTTAGCTAAGCTAGCTAGGAGCCGTGGGCTCGCAGCTGGTAGAGCCCCTGTGTGACGGAGACGGTTTGGCCCGTCTCGTCCTTGACCACCGCGTCGAGGGTGAAGTCGGCTTTTCCCTTCTCGGCGGCTTCGGCTTCGACGCGTCCGATCTCCTCCTCGTCGAGGCTTGCCTCGGCATGAAGGTCGCTGCGTGCCATGCCGGTGAACTGGATATCGACCCGCTTCACCAGCGGGTAGTACTTGGCGGCATCGAAGCTCGCAATCGTGATGATGCCGCCGAGGATCTCCGCGACGGTGAACTGCACACCCGCGTACATGACGCCGAAGTGATTGCCGTTGCCCGCCAGCGGCACCATGGTCGCGGCATACCCGCGGCGCGCCTCGACAACCTTGATGCCCATTTTGTGCGCCGGCGGAATGGTTGCCTCCATGGCGCCGTTCATCATGTCGGCGAGGCTCATTCGACGAGACTACTAACGCCGGTGCAGGGTGATGAGGCCCCCGTCCTTGGGCGTGAAAGCGATGCCCCGGAAATGTATCTTCTCGTCCGGCACGTCGTCGGTGTCAATCACGAAGTGCCGCAGGACCGTTCGCAGCACAACATCCATCTCGACGTTGGCGAATGCAGCGCCGATGCAGCGCCGGGTCCCGCCGCCGAATGGCATCCAGGCAGTCGGCGCCCTCTTGCCGACGAAGCGGTATGGATCGAAGCGCTCGGAATTCGGGAAGATGTCCGGATTAGCGTGCACGTTGGTGAGGGAAATCATCACGGTGTAACCGTGCGGAATCCGCCATTCTCCGATATCGAAGTGTGGCGCCGCGACATGGCGGCCGGCGAAGTCGATCACGGTACGGTTCCGCTGCAGCTCGAGGATGGTGGCCTGGCGGAATTCGTTGCCACCCTCGTCGTTCTCCTTGACAAGCTCGGCGAGGACGTCCGGATGGCGGCGCAACCGCTCGAACGCCCAGCCCAGCGTCGACGCGGTGGTTTCGTGCCCGGCGCCCAGTAGCGTCAGCAGCTCGTCGGACACGTCCTGGCGCGACATCGGACTTCCATCGTCGTATCGACTGCGCAGCAAGAGCGCCAGAATGTCAGTGCGCTCGTCGAGGCGCGGATCGGCCTCGGCCTTGTCGATCAGCGCGAAAACGGTCCGGTCGAAGTTTCGGCGGAACTCCGCCAGCCGGCCCCAAGGGCTGTAGCGCCCCGTGCTGAACGGCGGCTCTGGCAGCGTCGCCATCCGCGAGCCCAACTTGGCCCACGGCGGAATGATCTTGCGCAGAAAATCGAGTTCCGCGCCGTCGGCCCCAAACACGGTGCGCAGGATGACGTTCAGCGTGATCTTGTTCATCGGTTCGAGCGCCCGAAACTCCTTGCCCTCAGGCCAATTGGCGCTCTCGCGCAGGGTTTCCTCTTCGATGACCTTCTCGTAGTTCTTGATGCTCTGGCCGTGGAACGGCGGCGCGAGCAGCTTGCGCCGCCTCCGATGTTCGACGCCGTCGAGGGCGAACACCGAACCCGGGCCGAAAATCCTGCTGAGATTGGGCTGCACATTGATCAAGTCGTCGGTGCTCGCGAGGAACACCTGCCGCGCCAGCGCTGGGTCAGCGACGACCACGCTGCGGCCGAAGAACGGAACATTGATGGCGAACACAGGCCCGTAACGCTTCACACCGTTTCGCAGCGCCCAGCGGCGGAAGCCCGCCAGCAAGACCATTTGGACGGGCTTTGGCAGGCGCACCACCGGCGGCCGCTTGGCCGGTGTCGAGGGGGCTTGCGTGTCGACGGTGGCTACGTCAGTCATGCCAGTTCACTCCCAACCATCGTGTGGTACCAGGGCGTACCGTGCGTTCTGTCCGACGGTACTCCGCGGTACCGTGTCCTGACAAGCTTTACTGGGAGAAATTCGGAAGGATTGATGTCGTGACCGTTACCGAGGGTTGGCAGCCCGTCGTCGTTGACGACGCGGCCAGCCCTTTTCGACGCCGGTTACTCGACGGACTGGCCGCATCGATCAGCGCGCGCGGTTATCGCGACACCACCGTTGCCGACATCGTCCGGCACGCCCGCACCTCCAAGCGCACCTTCTACGGCGAGTTCTCCAGCAAGGAGGAGTGCTTCGTCGAGCTGTTGGCAGCAGGCAACCGGGAAATGATCGCCCGCATTCGCGCCGCGGTCGATCCCGAAGCGGACTGGCGGGACCAGATCGGCCAGGCGGTCGAGGCCTGGGTGGACGACCTCGAGGCGAATCCCGCGATATCGCTGAGCTGGATTCGCGAACTTCCTGCGCTGGGTCACGACGTGCGCGCCCTTCAACGTCGCGGCATGGCGGCATTCACCGATATGTTCATAGACCTCAGCAGAAACCCCGGATTCCGGCGCGCACACATCGAGCCGATCACCCCTCGAATGGCCGTGCTGCTGTTCGGCGGGCTGCGTGAGCTGAGTGCGCTCGCCGTCGAAGACGGCGCCGACGTCCGCGACATCGTCGAGACCGCGGTGGCCGGTTCGATCGCCATCCTCGGCGCGGGCCGGAGAAGCTAGCCCAGCATTAGCCGCGCGGATTTTTCCAGCCGGTCGGCGATATCGGCATACGAGCCGTAACCCATGCCCGCGCGCACCAGTGCACCGGCATAGAGCAGCTCCAGCGACTCGATCACGTCGGGGTCGCGGCCCTCGCCGAGCGCGGCGGTCAGACGGTCGTGGATGTCGCGGCCGATGCGCAGCCGCAGCACCTCCACATCGGGATCCCTGCCCAGCAGCGCGGTGGTGACGGCGCCGGCGAACTCCGGCTCGTCGGCGACCAGCAGCGCGATGCGCCGCAGCACTTCGATCACCCGGGTCGCCGGATCCTCGGATTCGGGTGGGGCCAGCGGCGCCGCCGCCAGCCGGCGCCAGAACACCTCGGCCACCAGATGTTCCTTGGAGGAGAAATAGGTGTAGGCGGTGGCCGCCCCCACACCGGCCTCGGCCGCCACTCGACGCACGGTCAGGCCGGCAAATCCGTCCCGGGTCAAGATCTCGACTGCGGCCTTACCCAGCCGTTCGACGGTGTCGGCTTGCTTGGCGGTCAGACGGCGCCGAGTCGACTCCAGGGCCGGATTGGACACATGTCCGGACGCTACTACAACTACCGGGGGCCAGCAACGGTAGGTTGGACGGCGATGAGCCACACCGACACTGCCCTACCCGCTTCCGCGGCCCGACTGTTCGCGCTCGCCGAACAGGTCGCCGGCTTCATGCCCGCCGACGAAGGTCGTGCGCTGTACGACGCAGCGATCCGCTATCTGGGCGACGGCGCCGGAGTGGAGATCGGCACATACTGCGGCAAGTCCACGCTGCTGCTGGGGGCCGCGGCACAGCAGGCCGGCGGAGTCGTGTACACGATCGACCACCACCACGGATCCGAAGAACATCAACCCGGCTGGGAGTACCACGACACCTCGCTGGTCGATGCCGTCAGCAGCCGGTTCGACACGCTGCCGACACTGCGGCACACCCTCGACGCCGCAGGCCTCGACGATCACGTCGTTGCCATCGTCGGGAAGTCGACGGTCGTGGCACGCGGCTGGCGAATGCCGTTGCGGCTGTTGTTCATTGACGGCGGCCACACCGAAGAAGCCGCGCAGCGCGACTTCGACGGCTGGGCCAAGTGGGTGGACGTCGGCGGCGCGCTGATCATCCACGACGTGTTCCCGGATCCCAACGACGGCGGCCAGGCGCCCTACCACATCTACCGCCGGGCGTTGGACACCGGCGACTTCCGTGAGGTTTCGGCCACCGGGTCGATGCGGGTGCTGGAACGCGCGTCCGGCGTTCTTGGTAAGACGTCGCGACGCTAGCGACCGCTGGTAGCGCAGGCGCAGTCGAACTCGCCTTCCAGGCCGCGCGGCAGCCCGGCGCCGCGGAAGATGCCGCTCGCCGCGGTGGTCGATGACAGCGCGTCGGCGGCCAGGATCATCGCCGCGCCGGTCCAGGTGGTGCGCTCCTCGGGCCAGCGCTTGCCGTCGGCGAACACCAGGCCGGTCCAGTACGAGCCGTCGTGTTCGCGCAGGTGGTGCATGGCCGCGAACTGCTCGCGCGCTCGCGCCGAGTCGCCGATGGCGTCCAATGCCATTACCAGCTCACACGTTTCGGCTCCGGTCACCCATGGTCGGTCGTCGACGCAGCGGATACCCAAGCCGGGAACGACGAAGTCGTCCCATCTCTCATCGATGCGGGACCGCGCCGCCGCGCCGCGCAGTGCGCCGCCCAGCACCGGGTAATACCACTCCATGGACCATCGGTCTTTGGACACGAAGGCCTCGGGGTGGCGAGCGATCGCGTGGCCCAGCTGCCCGACGGCCACCTCCCATTCGGGCTGGGGGTCATCGAAGTAGTCCGCCAGCGCGAGCGCACACCGCATGCTGTGGTAGATGCTCGCGCACCCAGTCAGCAGCGCGTCCGGCTCGGGTCCGGAGTCGCTTTGAGCCCAAACGATTTCGCCGTCCGGCTGTTGTAGGTCCAGGACGAACTCGATGGCCTTGGTGACGACGGGCCACATCGCCTCGGCGAACCGCCGATCGTCGGTGATCAGCACGTGGTGCCAAACCCCGGTAGCGACGTAGGCGCAGAAGTTGCTGTCGCTATTGGCGTCTTCGATCACGCCGTTCCGCAGCTGAATCGGCCAGGAGCCATCCGGCCGCTGGCTGGTCCGGCACCAATCGAACGCGGCGCCCGCGGGTTCCAGGAGCCCGGCGGCGGTCAGTGCCATCGCGTTCTCCACGTGATCCCACGGGTCGGTGTGGCCACCGTCGGACCACGGGATGGCGCCCGAGGATTCTTGTGTCGCGGCGATCGATTGCGCGGTCTGGCGGCACTGCGCCGGCGTCAACACGCCGGGCACGCTCGGGACGTCCGGCTTGTTAATCTGGAGCAACGGGCACCACCGGCTTCTGGAAATACAACGCCACGCTCTTGCCGATCAGCGGATTCAGCAGCATTTCGGTCCGGCGGGTCAGCCACGGTTGGCTCACCATGTCCCAGACCAGCAGCTTGTGGTACGCCGCCACGGCGGGGTGATCCGAGTTCGAGGTGCCGACAAGGCATTTCAGCCACCAGAACGGTGAGTGCAGGGCGTGTGCGTGGTGCCTGTGGGTGAGCCGCAGGCCGTGCGCGAGAACCTTGTCACGCAGCGCGTCGGCCCGGTAGATCCGGATGTGTCCACCCTCGTTGGCGTGGTATTCGTCGGAAAGCGCCCAGCACACCCGCTCGGGCAGCCAGCGCGGAACCGTGACCGCAAGCAGGCCACCCGGTTTGAGGACGCGAACGAGTTCGGCAATCGCCCGGTCGTCCTGGGGCACGTGCTCGAGGATCTCGGAGGCGATCACACAGTCGAAAGTTCCGTCCCGGTAGGGCAACTCGAGCGCATCGCCCTTGACCGGCTCGGCCTTGGCCGACGCCGGTACCTCGCCCTGTTCCCGCATCGCCTGCAGAATTTCGTCGACATCGTTCAGGTCGGCCGCGTTTTGGTCGAATGCGATGACGTCTGCGCCGCGACGGTATGCCTCGAAGCTGTGCCGACCCGCGCCGCAGCCGACATCGATCACCTTCGTGCCGGCACCGATGCCCATCCGGTCGAAGTCGACGGTCAGCACTGCCCCACCCGGGTCCGGGCCCGCTCGTATACGGCGACGGTCTGCGCCGCAACGGATTCCCAGCTGAAAACCTCGAGCGCCCGACGGCGACCGGCGACGCCGAGACGGCGCAACTCCTGCGGCGAGTCCAGCAGCTGGCCGAGCACCCTGGTCAGTTCGTCGACATCGGCGGGCCGGACCAACCGCGCACACTCACCGTCGGCGCCGACCACCTCGGGCAGCGCGCCCGTGCGACTGGCGACGATCGGTGTGCCGCTGGCCATCGCCTCCACCGCGGGCAGTGAAAAGCCTTCGTACAGAGAGGGAATGCAGGCGACTTCGGCCGATGCCAGCAGGTCGGCCAACTCGGTGTCGGCCAATCCGCTGGAGCTGTGCACGATATCGGAGATGCCGAGTTCGGCGATCAGCTTCTCGGTCGGCCCGTTGGGCTCCAGCTTGGCGACGAGCTGAAGCTCGAGGTCGCGCTCGACGCGCAGCCGCGCGATCGCGTGCAGCAGATGGCTGATGCCCTTGAGCGGCACGTCCGCGCTGGCGATGGCGATGATCCGGTTCCGGACCCGCCGCTCGGCGGGTTTGAACAGCTCGGTGTCCACCCCCAGCGGCACCACCTGCAGCTGGCTGGGGGAAACCCCGAAGTCCTCGGCGATGTCGGCCGCCGATGTCGACGACACGGTCAGCAGCTCGGGGATCTGACGAGCGACCTTCTGCTGCATTTCGGCGAAGCCGTACCACCGGCGCACCATTGGTTTTCGCCACCACCGCGCGGCGCCGACATCAAGGATGCGGTCCCGGGTGATCGGATGGTGCACCGTTGCCACCACCGGCAGACCCGACTCGGCGATCTTCAGCAGCCCGGTGCCGAGGCATTGGTTGTCGTGCACGACGTCGAAGTCGGCGCGGCGGTCGGCCAGGATCCGGGCGGCGCGCATGCTGAACGTCCGGGGCTCCGGGAAGCCGGCAGTCCACGTCGTCAGCAACTCGAGCAGGTCGATGCCCGTCTTGATCTCGGTCGGCCACGGAATGCGAAATGGGTCCGGTTCGCGATACAGGTCGAGGCTGGGCACTTCGGTGAGCCGGACCCGCGGGTCGAGTACCTCGGGGTAGGGCTGCCCGGAGAACACCTCGACGTCGTGGCCGAGTTCGACGAGGCCGTGGCTCAGGTGGCGGACGTAAACGCCTTGCCCACCACAGTGCGTCTTGCTCCGGTAGGACAGTAGGGCGATGCGCATTGTCAGTTCACTTCGACGGCAGGCCCCTGGACATGTGTCCAGACTATAGTTTGACAGGCTAGCTGACGCAACGCGGCCACCCCTCTGACTACCACAGTCGCGATTCCACGTCGCGCGCAGGCCCGCAGATTCATGGCAGCGGGCATCGGGTAATCGAGGCGTTATGACCGCACACCTTGAGGCCCGCTTTGAGATCGCGAACTGGGACGAAACCCCCTTCGAGGACGGGGACGATGCGTCGAAGCTCACCGAGGCCCTGGTTTCCAAGAGGTACACCGGAGACATCGAGGGCACGTCGATGACGAAGTGGCTGGTGGCTTACGAGCCGGACAAGACCGCGACCTACGTCGGCATCGAACACATAACGGGCACGGTCGGCGGTAAGCGCGGCGGCCTGGTGCTGCTGCACGACGGCGTTTTCTCCGACGGCGTCGCCACAGCAACGTTGCGCGTGGTGTCGGGCACCGATGATCTCGCCGGCGCGGCTGGCACCGGGAAGTTCCGTGCGGATCCGGCCGGCTCCATCACGCTGGACCTCGACGGCGTCTGATCAGCCCGGCGGGAAGCCGCCGGTAGCCACCAAACCCCAGCGCCGCGGCGTTATCCGGATCAGGCATTTGCCCTGATCGACCCTCCGCAGCCGCACGGTTTCTTCATGAGCTGGCCGAGTGGTATCAGTCGGTGCTGTCGCAAGCATGGGTCTTCCTAATGTCGGTTTGGTTCCCGGTAGGGACGACATTCATCGTCGTGATCAAGTCGCGGTTGGGTAATCGCCGGGAAGTCAGATTTCAGCCCTCAAAGGGAAGAGTTTCCTATCCGCCAGGCAAGTAGCGCCGGATGTGGTAAGCACCGACACATATGGACGGCGCCAAGCCTTTCAACAGAGTGATGTCGCTGCTCGACTATCCGATGTTGGTGGTGACACGCGGGCCGACGACGAGTTGGCGGGTTGCCTGGT
>NZ_JBOGDB010000285.1:0-23008 GCF_050701515.1 Mycobacterium sp.
ACTGGCAGTGTGGGGGTCAGGGGTTCGAGTCCCCTTAGCTCCACTCAAAAACCGCAGTTCAGAGGCACTTATCAAAGTTCTGTCGGGCGCCGACGAACGTCGTTTCGCCGGCCCCGAACCCGCCGGAGATGACGATCTTCGCCGAGGCGGCGCCCCACCCCTCAGAGTGCTCGTAGGCCACGCAGGGTCCTTCTTATCAGTTCACGTCGTTCGTCGATTGTCATCGAGTCACCGGGGGTGGCGTGCACCTGCAAATAACCCTGTGTCACCAGGTCGCCGACCAGGAACCGCGTCGCACCGAGCGGCAAGGACAGACGAGAGGCGATCTCTGCTACCGAGGGGCTGCGTACGCAACACGTCAGGATCTGGCCCCGCACATCATTTCTCGGCCAGCGCCGCGGCTTCGGTGTGGTGGTGAGCGCTTCGACCGGAGCCTCGAGTGGGAGTTCGACACCAGCGTCGGTACGGCCTGCCGTCAGCGTGTATGGCCGGACCAGGCTCGGCTCGTCCGCGGTTTCCGGTTCTGTGAACCAGTCGCCGATCGGTCCGCCCTTGCCCTCCGACTGCTGATGCGCGTCGGTGTGCTTCTCCCGGACATGTGGCGAACTATGCGGCACGTTGTGGTTCCGCAAGAACCACAAGGTCTGGTCGGCGTGCACCGATGCGCGCAGCTCGCTGGAGACGACCTTGAGTACGGTGCGGTCGGTGTCGATGACGAATGTGGTCCGTCTGACCGGCAGCAGCCGCGCCAGTAGGCCACGGCGCCGAGTGTGCCGGCCACGCCGGGCCGCCTCACGCGCCACGACGGATTTACGCAGCTTGGCGAGCCTGCCTCGGCGCACCCCGAACAGCTCGGACACCACGCCGTCCGCGTCGGAGAGCAGCGGATAGTCGAACGAGCGCTGTTGGGCGAAGTGGGCCTGCTTGTCGACGGTGTCGGTGCTGATGCCCACCCGCTGGGCGCCCACCGTGGCGAATTCGCTGCTCAGGTCCCGAAAATGACAAGCCTGGGCTGTACAGATCGGTGAGGACGCTATTGGGAAGAAGAACAGCACAACCGGCACCTCGGAAAGGAGCGCGGACAGTGTCCGAGGCCGACCGGTGTGATCGTACAGAGTGAAGTCAGGCGCCTTATCGCCCGCGATCATCGGCAAAGACTAACGCAGGGAAGCTCTGCGCGACGCACGACTCGGATAACTCGGTCATCGCCGAACAGCTACCAGGTGTTCACCGGGTGCGCTTCTCAGCCATCCACGTCATGACCCTGGCGACCGGGGATCCCACGCACTGAAGGGGAAGTCGGCTCCAGTTCAGGTCTTCGGCCTCGACCCACCAACCCATATGTCTTGTTGACGCCGTCAACACCCGGGGCGTACCCGCAGGTCGCTTTGCGTACTTTCGCGTCGTTTCGCGTCGGCGAGATCGACGTTTACGCAGGTCAGCACGATTTCGTCGATGATTCCGCCAACTCGCTCATGCCGCCCCTCCGTTTGTAGCTGTGGACTGCGCCGGGTCGTTAGTCAAACTAGGCGGATGACGGACTGCTGATGGTTAGATGCCGTCCGCCGTGCGAGAGTTGGTGCGCAGACGCGCTCTCAATCTGCGCTCGTGGTATGTCTGGCCGGGCGGTATTGTGAAGCGAAGCGGCCGTTTGCTGAGCAGTAGGAGGAGTCGTGTCGGGGCGGATCCGCGCCAATCCTGAAGACCTGAAAGTGTGCGCCATTCGTGTGGATGGCCACGCTGAAGAGGTGCAGCTCGGGCACGCAGCGGCAGATGGACGGATCGAGGCGGCGCAGGCTGGGCTGCCAGCCGCGTCCGCGGCCGCGATGACGTCTAAGGGGGCTCGCTGGCAGGAAACCACCGCCGTCCTGCACGCCCGGCTGAGCGGCCATGGGGTGGCCTTCCACGGGAGCGCCGAAGCGTACGCCATGACCGAGGGTCACAACGCTGACGCCGTTGCTGAGGTTGGCGTTGCCGGCGTTCAGACCAGCGGTTCAATACCGGCCTGAGTTCGCGTGACCGTCTCGCTCGCCGACATCGATCGGTGGGACCCGGGCGATGTGCGCGAGGTGTTTCACGCCGCCCGCAGCCGCGCGGAGATTGCCATCAACGCTTCGGACGGCTTGGCGTCGCTACCCGCCTTCACGACATGGGGCGGCGACGCGGCCGAGGCCGCCCGAGAGGCCATCGGCCGAAGCCGCAAGGACCTCGACACCCATGGCAATGAGGCACTGGCGGTCGCCAGGGTCGCTGACAAAGCGGCCGACGACATCGAGAACCTCAAGCGAAAGTTGGAGCAGCTGCGCGAAGACGCATCCCGGATGGGGATGCAAGTAAATGCGGCCACGAATAGCGTCACACCGGCGCCCGGGTCGAAGATGCCGCCGATGGAGGTCCTGCTCAAGACGAGCCGGTTGCAGTCTGAGCTGAACGCCATCGTCGCTGAAGCGGTCGCCATTGACGACGAGTTGGCCAGCGCCATCAACATGGCCGGCGGCACGGAACCGATCCCGGACACACCGCATGACAACCGGCCGGAAATTCAGGACGCCCTGTCCAAGCCGCTGCCCGAAGATCCACAGCAGTTCAACGATCTCTGGGAGCAGCTCACGCAGGAAGAGAAGGACTGGCTCTACAGCCAAGACCACAACATCGGCAATCATCCGGGCATGCCGTTCGCGGACAAAGACAAATACAACCGGCAACACCTGACCGACCTGATTCAAACGACGCAGACTGATGTTGGCCGGATGCAGCAGCGCTATGACGAACTCGCGCGAAGCGTCTACACGGGCGATACCAGTGCCGTGACCGGGAATGAACTGGCCGCACTCGGGCCGCAGCTGGCGGCGGCGCGCCACAACCTCGACGGATATCGCGCGGTACGCGGGTCGTTGGACGCCCAGGACGGCGTGCCTCGCTACCTTGGACTAATCGACGATCAGGGTCATGCGGCAGTATCCATCGGCAATCCCGACACCGCCGCGCGGACGGCCACGTTCGTCCCGGGGACCGGTCAAGACCTGGCAGCCTTCGAGGGCAGCGATAGGAAGTCTTGGGACATGTTCCAGGCCGTACTTGACGCTGACCCGAGTTTGTCGCAGGGCGATGTCGCGGTCACGACGTGGATGGGCTATGACCGGCCGATGGACCTGACTGAGGCAGCATGGCCCGGCAGAGCCGAAAACGGCGGCGCCGCGTTGGATACATTTCTGAACGGCATGACCGCCTCCCATGCCGGGCCTCCCGCGATAGACACTGTCATTGGCCATAGCTACGGTTCGACGCTGGTCGGTGCGGCTGCGACCGATGGGAACCACCTCGGTGCCGATAACGTCATCGCCGTCGGCAGCCCGGGAATGCTGACGGAGACCGCCGGTGGATTGAGCCTGGATCAGGGAGCGAACGTCTACTCAATGACCGCACGTAATGACATCATCAGCCTCGCCACTGACATGACGCTTGGCGCCGATCCCTACGGCACGGACTTTGGAGCGACTCGGTTGTGGACGGATCCTGGTTCCGCCCTGCCCTATTCGGGTGGGGTTCTGCCGAGCGTTCCGGCCCACAGCAGCTACTGGGATGAAGGAAACCCCGGACTGGCCAACATGGGTTCGATCATCGCCGGTCTACCGCCGCCGCAGATCGTCACTCCCGACGGGGTGGTCACGAACCCATGATCACCTCACCGACCGCGGCGCGCCGCGCGCTCATCTGTTGTGGCGCGTTTGTGCTCATACTCAGTGGTTGCAGCGATGGCGGCAACCTGGGCCCGCCGACACCGTCGGGCGCCACCGATATCGGAGGACCAACCGTGACATCTGTGCCACCGCCACCGGACGGCTGGAATCCGAAAGATGTTGTGCCCGAGAGCCAGCAACAGGCCCAAGACACCGTCATCGGATACTTGAAACGAACCGTCGTCGCATTGCCGGCGGGGACAGTACTCGACGCGACCCGCTACGCGGGGGCGGGCCACAACAGTTACTGCGACGACAACGATTCCAGCCCGGGCGCGCCCATGCGTTTCCACACGATTGGCGAGCTGAAGTTGCCGCCCGACGCGGATGCAAGCAACGTTGTCAAAACGACGGGCGACATCTGGCGCGGTTGGGGATGGCACGTCTTTGAAAGGGATGGATTCCGCAAGCCGAATGAGTTCGCGTATGGGCCCGACGGGTATCGACTTCAGATCGTGACTGCTGCCCGCGATGGGTATCCGCCCACCGTACAAGGAAGCTCACCGTGCTTCCCGGGCGAGATCGCGCGCGATGACATCCCCGTACCCGAGATCATCGGCGCGGGTTGAGCCGCCCAGGAATTCTGGCCCACCAGGAATGCGGGCGCCCTTACACCTCCTTGGATCGCACAATCTAGGTGTTGTGATCATGCGCAGGGCGGAATTAGCGGTGAGTCCACCGCCGCAAACATTTAGCGCCATGGATCCGATTTCGGGCCGATGTGTGGGCTTGACCCGGCACACTGATGCAAGCTACCGACCCGGGGGTTGACTGGCCGAAGCTTTTTCTCTCCTACGCTCGCCAGAACGCGAGCGACATCGAGCTATTGGTTCAAGACCTCGACGACCTTGGGAACACAACCTGGGTCGACAGAAAGCTGCGGGGTGGCGTGGATTGGTGGAAAGAGATCCTCCGGCAAATCACCGAATGTGATGTGTTCATTGCGGCCATCACTCGCGACGCGTTGAAATCGGTGGCATGCCAACGCGAGCGTGAGTGGGCGGAGTCGCTTGGTAAGCATATCCTGCCAGTTGCGGTGGAGCGCCTTCCGAAAAGTCTTCCACGGGACTTCGCGGGTCGGCAGATCATCGATTACTCAGCGCCGGATAAGAACGCCGTCAAGGCCCTTGCGGGCAGCTTATATGCCGTTCCGCCGCCCTCGCCTCTGCCGGATCCTCGAGCACGTCGGCGTCGCCGTAATGATCGAATCGCACTGCCTTGCTCATATTGGCTACGACGCGCACCGCAAGCGAACTATTCCGCTCTGCGGGCGGCCGCGATCAATGCCCGTACGCCGGCGCGGCCTGCAACTCCGGGGCAGCCGCGGCGAGCAGTGCGGCTCGGTCGCCGCTCAGTGGGGGATAGATTCGCTGACCGTTGATCATTCGCTTGGTCGCCTTGGCCTCTGTACCGCGGCTGACAACCCGGCGATCCCACCCCTCGGTGTACACGGCACCGGCTGCGCCGAGATCGAGAACGGTGACATACCAAGGGATCCGCAGCGACAGCATTGGAGCGTCCAGCACGTCGCTGATTACGTTGTAGCCCGCATAGCGGCCCATCGGCCGACCGTGCTGACACGACATCACCGACATGTGTTCGTCGTCCATCTTCGCCGCTGCCACATCGCCTGCGGCGAACACCCCCGCAATGCCCTTCACTCTCAGATAGTCGTCAACCGGCAGTCGACCCAGCCGGTCGCACTCCACGCCGAACCCGGCGGTCAACGGGTTGGCCCGCATTCCAGCGCACCACACCACGGTTGTCGCGGGAAGGACTTCGCCCGACGACAACGTCACGCTGCGCTCGTCAATGGCGACAACGCCCACCCCGGTCATGGCCTCAACCTTGTTCTCGGCCAACGCTTCCTCGATAACCGGGCGTGCCGACTCGCCCATGTCCGACCCGACGTGCAGATTGTGGTCGACGAGCACCACCCGCGGCGTGGCTCCGGCACCGAGCGCGTCAGCCAGCATCGCGGGCAGCTCGTTGGCGGTCTCGATGCCGGTGAGGCCGGCACCGACGACGACCGCTGTCGCGGTTGCGGGATCTGCCGCGCGTTCGGCCAGGCCGCGGATGTGCGCCTGCAGCTTCATTGCGCCGTCGTAGGTGTCGACGTCGTAGCCGAACTCGGCCAGCCCGGGAAGGTCCGGCTTGACCACCCGACTGCCCAACGCCATTACCAGGCGGTCGTAGCCCAGCCTTGCGCCGTCGGCGGTGCTCACCGTCGCGGCCGTGGGGTCGATTCCGGTCACCTCGGCGGTGATATGGCCGACACCGGCCGGATCGAGGAGGTCCTGCAGCGGGATTCGGCACGCGCTGAGATCGGCCTCGTAGTTACGGACCCGAATATCGTGGAATGGCTGCGAACTGATGACCGTGACGTCGACCGCGCCTTGGCGGACCCCGAGCTCGTCCAGCCGCCGGGCCGCGCCCAGCGCGGCCCAAAGCCCGGCGAACCCTGACCCGAGAACGAGGACACGTGCGGTAGGTGGCATCGCCATATCGTCACGCCCCGTCGATTCACAGGCAATAGCGGGTCGGCGCCGTAAGGTCATCGTCGCCATAGGACGGTTCTCGTACACGATGCCGGACTGAAGAACGATCTGCGCAAGCTTTTAGCCGATGCGCGCAGACCCCGCTTGGACCAGCAATCCAGCTAGAGAAAATTCCGGCCGGCGGGGATAGGCTAAATGCGCTCGGAGGCAACCCGCTCCAGCCTCGAGAACATTAGGAGACCTCAGTGAAACGCGCGCTCATTGTTGCTGCGAGTTCGCTCGGCTTTGCCGGCCTCGCCAGCCTCGCCACCGCCCCGGGTGCTTCGGCGGCACCCGAACCCGGTTGCACACCTGCCCTGTTCTGCACCATCGTCGATACGCCCAACGCCGTCGTCCTTGGCGTCACCTCGACCCCCGGCGCGGTTATCGAGGGCGTCGCAGCGAACGCTCAAATTCCCGGCAGAGTTCTAAGTACGCCGGGGGCTGTTGCCAGCGGCGTCGGCTCGAACTTCACGGCGATTCCCGCGGGCATCGCATCGAACGCTCAAATTCCCGGCAAAATCCTGGGGACGCCCGGGGCAATTGCCAACGGCATCGGGTCGATGTTCGGCCCGGTTCCGGAGCCGGAGCCGTAATTAGAGGCTCATCACGGCGTAGCATCGCCACGATCGCGGCCGACACCCTGCTGGATCCGTGACGACGATCTTCTTGTGCGGCGACGTGATGACCGGTCGCGGCATCGACCAGATACTTCCGCATCCGG
Source organism: Mycobacterium sp. (assembly GCF_050701515.1). Taxonomy (GTDB): domain Bacteria; phylum Actinomycetota; class Actinomycetes; order Mycobacteriales; family Mycobacteriaceae; genus Mycobacterium. The sequence goes on from NZ_JBOGDB010000285.1 coordinate 7,002, forward strand.
GCGATTCCTCGTTGCGCGAGAGCGTGGTGTCCGACGCCCGGACGTATGTGACCCTTGCCGAGCGCGTCAATGGCCCGATCCCGAGACGCGCCGACTTCGCGTGGCCGTGGGGGGACGCGCTGGCGGTGCTCGACGAACTGGCCCCCGACGTCCGGGTGCTCAATCTGGAGACGGCCGTCACCACCGCCGACGGCTTCGCGCCGGGTAAAGCGGTGCACTACCGGATGAACCCGGCCAACATCGGCTGTGTGACCGTCGTTCGGCCGGACGTCTGCGTGCTGGCCAACAACCACGTGCTCGACTTCGGGACCGACGGACTCGCCGAAAGCCTGCGGGTGCTGAGCCGGGCCGGAATCCGGTCTGTCGGGGCGGGGCACGACGTCCGCGAGGCACAACGCCCGCAAGTGTTGGACGTCACCGGTGGAGGTCGCGTGATCACCGCCGCCGTCGGCCTGAAATCCAGTGGCGTACCCCGTCATTGGGCCGCGACCGCGGATCGGCCGGGCGTCGCCTACTCCAATGACCTCTCCGAGCGCAGCGCCGCAGAGATCGCGGACCGGGCGCTGGCGGAGAAACGGCCCGGCGATATCGCGGTGGTGTCCCTGCACTGGGGCTCCAACTGGGGATACGGCGTCGAGAACAGCCAGGTTCGCTTCGCGCACCGGCTGATCGACGCGGGTATCGATGTGGTGTACGGGCATTCGTCGCACCATCCGCGACCGATCGAGGTGTACCGCGGGAAGCTGATCCTTTACGGCTGCGGCGACCTGGTCAACGACTACGAGGGCATCGAACCTTTCCGGGCCTTCCGCGACGAACTGCGTCTGCTGTACTTCGCATCGGTCGATCCCGACATGGGTGAGCTTGCGGTACTGAATATGGTGCCGATGCGGGTCCGCCGAATGCGTCTCGAGCGCGCCGCGGCCGAGGACGCCGAATGGCTGCGCGCCACGGTCGAACAGGCCAGCGAGTCCTTTGGGACCCGCGTCGTCGGTCAGGCCGATGGCACTTTCACCGCGGCCCCACCCGGGATGTCTCGGCCGTAGGGTCCGACGCCTACCGTCTCGTCAGCTGCGCATACCGTTCGATGTGCTGGTCGGTCGATCCGAATTCGTGCTGCATGGCCGTCAGCCGCTTGAAGTAGTGCCCGATGGCCAGTTCCTCGGTCATGCCCATGCCGCCATGCAACTGCACGGCCTGCTGGCCGACGAAGCGGGCCGCCCTGCCGACCGTTGCCTTCGCGGCCGAGATCGCCCGCGCGCGGGTCGCCGGATCGGCCTCCAGGTTGAGCACCGCGAGATACACCGCCGCAACCGCCTGTTCGAGCTCCATGTGCATGTCGACCATGCGGTGCTGCAGAACCTGAAAGCTGCCGATCGGCTGCCCGAACTGCTGGCGTTGTTTGCAGTATTCGACGGTGTCCGCCAACACTTTTCGCATACATCCCACCGCTTCGGCACAGACCGCCGCAGCGCCCTCGTCGCGGGCCCGCTCGAGCGACGGCCATGCCTGACCCTCTTCGCCGAGCAGCGCGTGTGCCGGCAGGCGCAGGCCGTCGAAGACCAGATCCGACGCTCGGCGGTCATCGACGGTCCGATAATCGTGTGCCTCGATGCCGGCCGTATTGGCTTCGACGAGGAACAGTGAGATTCCGTTGGCGGTCCGCCCAGTGACCAGCAGGTGCGTGGCCAGCGGCGCGCCCATCGCGACCGTCTTCGCGCCGCGCAGCACCCAGTCGTCCCCGTCGCGATCGGCGGTCGTCGACACCTGCTGCCAATGATCGCCGGACTCCGGCTCCGCGGCGGCCAGCGCGACGATCGCCGTGCCGGCCGCGATCTTCTCCAGCACCGATGTGGCCGCCTGGCCACCCGACCGGTTCAGCAGCCCGCCCGCCACCACCACGGTGTCGACGTACGGTTCGACGACCAGCGCGTGACCGAGGGCTTCGGTGATCACCATGAGTTCGACTGGGCCGCCGCCAATTCCGCCGACACTCTCGGGCAGGGTGGCGCCGAGGATGCCCAGCTCCTCGGCGAAGCCGCGCCAGATTTCCGGCTGCCACCCGGCGCCGGTCTTGGCCGCGGCCCGGCTCTTCTCGAGGTCATAGCGGGTGGACAGGAACTTCGTCAGTCCGTCGCGGAGCAGTTCCTGTTCCTTGTTCAGGTTGAAGTCCATCTACAGCCCCAATGCTGCCTTGGCGAGGATGTTTCGCTGAATCTCGTTGCTGCCGGCGTAGATCGATCCGGCTCGGTCGTTGAAGTAGCGCAACGGTGCAACTGCCTGCCATGGCTCACCACTGACGTATCCGCCTGGCGGCGGCTCGAATTCGGTGACCGGGCCACCGGGACACGTCGCGTGCGGTTGATATGCCCGGCCGCGCGGTCCGGCCGCCTCCATCGCAAGTTCGGTGAGGGTCTGGCTCAGCTCGGTGGTGAGGATCTTGAGCATCGATGACGCCGAGCCTGGATTTCTGCCTTCGGCCACCGCCGCCAGTACCCGGTATTCCAGGATTTCGAGCACTTCGGTACGGATCCGTGCGTCGGCGAGCTTCCGCGCGAACGCCGCGGGGGCTTCGCCGGCCACCGTGGCGATCTCGTCGGCCATCACCTGCAACCAGGGCGCGGACGCACCGCCGCCGCGCTCGAATTCCAACAGGTACTTCGCGACGGTCCAGCCGTCGTCGATGTCGCCGAGCACGTTGGCCTTCGGCACCCGCACCTCGTCGAAGAAGACCTGGTTCTGGATCTCTTCGCCCGACGTCATCACCAGCGGGCGGATCTGGATACCGGGTGAGGTCATGTCGATCAACACGAACGTGATCCCGTGCTGCTTCTTCTGCCCGCGCGACGTGCGAACCAGGCCGAACATCCAGTTCGCCTCGCGGGCGTGGGTGGTCCAGATCTTGCTGCCGGTACACACCAAATCATCGCCGTCGTCGACCGCCGACATGGACAGCGACGCCAGGTCCGACCCGGCTTCGGGTTCGGAATAGCCCTGGCAGAAGAACACCTCGCCGGTGAGGATGCGGGGTAGGAAGAATTCCTTCTGCGCTGCCGTGCCGTAGGCGATGATCGCGTGCGCCACCATCCGAATTCCCATCGGCGACAACGGCGGCGCACCGGCCAGCGTCGACTCGCGACTGAAGATGTAGTGCTGGGTCAGCGTCCAGTCGCAGCCGCCGTACTCGACGGGCCATGCCGGTGCGGCCCAGCCGCGCTCATGCAGGATCCGCTGCCACTCCATGCTCGCGTCGTGGTCGGAGTAGACGCTCGTCATGAGGCGGCCGGCTTTGCGTATCTCCGGTGTCAGCTTCTCGTCGAGAAAGCTGCGCACCTCGTCGCGAAAGGCGGTGTCGGCCGCCGACCACTGCAGGTCCATTGGTTCCCCTGTCTGTCGTAGCCACATAGTAAACCTAGTTACTCAACTGGCGGTAATTGCCGCGGCCGGCCGGTGGCGTCGAGGACTATCCTGGACCGGCGAGGGCGAGGATGAACCGGGACGAACTGTTCACCTCGATCGTGGCGGCACGCCCCGGTCGCGATGACATCGTGTACCTGGAGCGCCGCGGCGACGAATACGACTGGCGGATGGTGCCGGTGGGCACTGAGGACCCGATGGCGGTCGACGCAACACCCTCGGCGCAACCCGGCCCCGACGTCTGGATGTCGTTCTCCGCCGCCTGGCCGGTCGACGATCCCGACCGGTTGCGGGCATTCTTCGACGACATGATCGCCGAGCTCGAGTCGATGGCCGACAGACTGGATCGCTGTCGCTGGCCGATCGATGAGCCTTGGCCGCACTCTCACTGAAGGCGGGCACGCCGTTGGACTATCGGATCAGCCCGGACGAGCGGGCCAGGTTCAAGCGCTGCCGACGCCAATGGGACTTCGCCTCGCCGCATCGTCGCGACCTCGAACCCGCCGAATCACTTGATACATCGGCTCTTCCGGCAGCACTCAAGGACGCGCTCGCCGTCTATTACTACCCGGGGACGTGGGACTGGCAGCACGAATTCAAACAGTCTCTGGTACACAAGGCGCTGCGGCGGTCACTGGACGATGCGGGCACGCTGGACGGCCTCGAAGCCGGTACGGCCTTGCTCGACTGTTACGACGCCTGGGCGACGACCGTCGACGATTTCGCCCCGGTCAAGGTCGAACACGACGTGCACGCGCTCATGCCCGACCCAACCGATCCGGAGCAGGGGGTGAAGGCGCCCGATGGTTCCGCCGTGATCTATACATGTCGCGTTGACCTGCTGGCGGTGGACGCCGCCGACGAGTATTGGGTGGTCCGCCACCAGATCATCAATGACTGGCAGCCCGTCGACGAGCTGATACGCGACGAGGAGGCGGCGGCGGCGTGCTGGGCATGGGAGCAGGACTACATCAACATGCAAATCGCCGGCACTATCCACAACGAAGTTCGTATCGGCGGACCGCTGGATCTGCCCGCCGACGAAACCTCCGCGACCGGCAAGCTCACGTCGGTGGCCCAGCATGAACCCAGCGGCGGCGGCCGGTCCATTCCGCAGCACGTGCGGGTGCGCGCGCGTGAACTCCGGCCCGCGCAGGACGGCCGCATCGACCAGCGCACCGCGGGGGTGCTGCGCCGCACCCGCATCCGTCGGTCTCGCGACGAGATCGCCGCGGTGGGTCGGTTGATGGCGGCCGAGGCCCTCGACATGACCGGCGCAACCGTCCCGTATCCAAACCCGGGCCCGCACTGTCTGGTCTGCGAATTCAGCGAGCCGTGTCTGGCCATGTTCAACGGCGCCGATCCCGAACGCTTGCTGGCAACCCATTTCCGTCGTCACGCCGACGATGAGCGGCCCAAGCCCCGACTGGGTCAGGCGACATGGGGCTTCGGCAGGGGAGCGGCACCACCGGGGTGGTGATCACTCACCGAGCCGGTGCCGGGGAGAAGTGCACCGGTATCCGCCCCGTGGCGAGCAACGACTCCATCGCAGCGCCGGAAACGGGGCGTGACAACAGGAAGCCCTGCGCCCGGTGGCACCCGTGCCGGAGCAAGGTCAGGGCGGCCGCCTCCGTCTCAACCCCCTCGGCAATCAGCTGCAGTCCAAACGCTTCCGCTAATGCGATGATAGCGCGCACAATCGCGAGATCGCCTGGATTGCTGCCCAATTCGCGGACGAACCCCTTGTCGATCTTGAGCGTGTCGACCGGAAGCGATTTCAGATGCGACAAGACGCTGTAACCGGTGCCGAAGTCGTCGATGGCAATCTGGACACCGACCTCCTTCAATCCGGCCAGCGTGATCCGGGTGGTGTCGATGTCGGCAACTACGACGCTCTCGGTGATTTCCAGGCACACCGATCCGCCGTCCAGCCCGAACTCGTCGATGGTGTCGGCGACCGTCTGCACGAAGCCGTCGGAGACCAGTTGGACGGGTGAGACATTCACCCGCAGCACCGCGTCCAGTCCCACCCCGTTCGATCGCCACTTGCCGAACTCTGCGCATGCCTTGCGCATTACCCAACGGCCCAATTCGCCCGCCATATTGATCGACTCGGCAACACTGATGAACGAGTTCGGCGTGAGCAGTCCCCGCGTCGGGTGCTGGAGACGGACAAGTGCTTCGGCGGCCAGGATTTCGCCGGTGCGCATATCGACCTCCGGCTGATAATGCAGTACCAGGGCGCCGGTCTCGATGACGCTTTGCAGATGCAGCTCGATCTCGTTGCGTAATTCACTATTCAGTGACATGTCGTCGGAGAACACCGCGATGGTGTTGCCGCCGGAGCTCTTGGCGGTCAGAAGCGCTTGATCGGCTCGCCGGAGCAGGTCTGAGGTGGTGTCCTTGCCGGGTACGCCCACCGCGACGCCGATACTCACCGTGCGGGTGAGCATCTCGCCGCCGATGGCCACCCGCTCCCGCAAGATCGACTGCAGCCGGTGGGCTAGCGCTTCGGCCGCCTCCGCATCCATCGGCGCCGTCGGCACGACGACAAACTCGTCGCCGCCGAGCCGGGCGATCAGGGTGGGACCTTCCGAGCCTGCGCGCAGCCGGTCGGCGAACACCTCGATGAACAGGTCCCCGGCGGTGTGGCCGAGATAGTCGTTGATCGTCTTGAGCCGGTCCAGGTCGAGAAACAACGTCGAAACCGGGCCGGGTTGTCCCGACTCCAACCGCTTGTCGAGGTGCGCCAGGAGTGCACGTCGGTTGTGCAGTCCGGTCAGATCGTCGTGTTCGGCAAGGAACCGAAGCTGATCCTCGGCGGCGATGCGCGCTTGTACCTGCGCGAACAGCGAGGCGATCGCCTTGAGCGCATTGAGTTCTTCGGGTGTCCATTCCCGGTCGCCGAACTTGATGAACCCGAGGTGGCCCGTCGTGATGTCCCCCGACAGCATCGGCACACAAGCCATCGACGTCGACTGAACGTTGCGACCTTCCTCGATGGTGCGTTGGTAGTCGTCGGTGGCCGCCTCGGGGCGCAGAACAATGGGTTCTTTCTGCTGCTCGGCAAGCGAGAAGACCGGGTCCGCGTCGTCGAAGTACACCACGGCCAGGGGATCCGGATCGGGGATGTCCGGCCGGACCGGCCACTCGGCGACCAGCTTCGTCGCACGGACGTTGTAATCGTTGTGCCGCAGGAAGCTGACGTCGACCCCCAAGTGTCCGACGAGCTCGGCCAGGACACGTTGACTCACCGCGGCCGAGGTAGCCGCATTCACCGCCATCAGTTCGGTCGCGACGGCGGTGACGAGTTCGTCCAGGCTACGAGGCACGGTTGCTCCGGTATCTGTCTATGCGGAGAAGATTACTTCCACCAGGAACGCCGCCGACTGCGAACTGACGGGGCCGGAGCATCGCAGAACCTGAGAACCAGTGCGTGCGACTCATCGGGCTCCGTCGCCGCCAGGTCGCGAAACTCATGTCGCAAGCGTTGCAGAGTCGGGGCGTACTTCGGCGATAGTTTCTCCAGATCCTCGTGATCATGAGCGTAGAGAAACACCGGAGAGATGGGTTGTACGGCCAGGCCGCGCTGTTGTGCGATTATCCACACCGCTTCGGACGCCGACCCGGCCCGGGCATAGTCGGTTAGCGCCTGACCGCGCACCGAAACCACGGCAAGACCAGAGCTGACCGTCAAGCGTGCGCGGGTATCTTCGCCGAGCGCAGCACCGGCGTCCCACTCCGAGAGATGGGCCATCACCTCTGGTCTCCGGAGGATGTCCAGCTTCACCAGGTCGGCGGGATCCAGTTCCAGGCTATTGACATCGATACCGGAGTCCGGCGACGGATCGCCGGGCCACCGCAGTTCGGAGATCATCTCCGCATGCAGCTGGGGAGTGAGGTATCGGATCCGATCGCTCTCGGCCAGAATGGCAGCCGCCTTGTCGAGATCCCTGCGAACGGTCAGAACGTGCAGTCGCGCGCCTTCACGTCCGGCGGCGGCCTGGAGCGCCTCGATGGTCTCGGCTGGGATCGGAACCGGTTTGCCGTGGTGGCGGTTCGATGCTCTCTCTAGCATTCGTTCGTACATCCCGGCCAGCTCCGGGTTGTTTCCGTCGGCCAGTTGCAGGACCGCGCGCAATGGACACGCATCGTCGCCGGGGTCGAAATCCACCGGCCCGAGAATTCCGTGCGTGGCGGCGGCGACCCTGGCATTGAATACAGCCGCACCCACCGCGACAGCGCTCGCGCGGAAGCCGACGTCCATTGTCGATGTGCGTTCGGGTGCAAGCCGAATCGTCACGGAGTCGGCTTGCGTCGCAATGTGCCATGGCTGTGCATTTCCACCCGACGGTGCACGAACCGCGGCCGCGATCACCGTCTCGACGGCTCCTACCGCCGGCTTGTCATCGGCTCGCTGGTCCTGTGCGGAATCGGCAATTCGCCTCGCCGCGGTGGGATCATCGATCCGGTTGAGTGCCTCCGCGACATCCACACGGATCCTGCCGGACGATAGCTCCTCACCGAGACCGATTCTTCGGACCGCGTCCGCCACCAATGTCGCCCCCAATACCACCTCGCCGGCCAGCTGCGGCCAGGTGATGAGGGTGTTACCAACCTCGACCAATGATGCGGCCACCCGTGGCGACAATCGCACGCCGTCCACGATGCGAAGGATGTAAGGGATCTTGTCCTTGCTCGGTAACTCGGAAAGTTCCGCGATGTCAACGTCACCCAGAAGGCCATGCAGGATCGGACGCTCCGGCTCGAGGTCGAATCGCTCGACGTCCAAGAGTCCGCGGTCGCCGGTCGCCATCAGGACGGGCAGGCGACGCGCGCGTGCAGCTTGACGGACAAGAACCTTGGTATCGAGCGAATCGCATTCCTCCACGAGAATGTCAACGCCATCGAGGAATTCGAAGACGGACTGCGGCGTAATTCCGCCGGTGAACACCTCCACCGGAAAATGGGGGTCGAGTTCGGCGATCCTTCTCGCCGCCAGTGTCGCCTTGTTCAAGCCCTGCTCGAACACCGCCGCTGGCACGCGATTGAGGTTGGAGAGCTCGAGGTCGTCGAAGTCAGCGAGCCGAAACCGACCGCACACCCCTTCCTGCGCGAGGGTATGCGCGATGGCGTGGCCGACGCTGAGCCCGACTATCCCGATCCTGAGCAGACCGAGTCGATCTTGCTCCTCGGCGGTGAGCACGTTCCGATTCCGGTTGAGCCGCACGGCGCGATAGGGGCGCGGGCCTAGAACACTGGTGACGATTCGCCGCCACGGATAGTAGGCCCACTGCTTCGACCTCTCGCTCGTGTCCGGCTGGGGAACCTCGCGGAGTCGGCGCAGTTCGTCCAGCTGTTCGTCCCACCTGTCAATGAATTCGACCCTGGGGTCGGCCCTCAACTCCGACAACACACGATGGTCGTGCGGATCGTCCTCGATCAAAACTGTTGCGCTGCAAAGATCCCCCCCGACGGCAGGGCTCACAGGGCGGTCCCAAGTGCTTGCGCACCGATGTGATCAAGCTGGCGTGCTAGAGTGGCCATCTCGGTCAACATCGTCAGAACCTGTTCGGGCTCGGCATGATTAGCGAAACTGCTGCGATCCCACCACATCATCTTCGTACGGTATCGGTCGTCGGGATAAGGTGTCGCCGGAATCTTCGACGCCACAACGCCGCCAGACGTACGCCAACGATCAAGGACGTACGACGCCGCCGTCGCGACGGCGAACTGGGCATTCGAGAGCGCCATCGCGAGAACTGGCGTCCGTGCCAGCATTTGGCTAAGCGATCGGCTCCTGCCCGGATCATCGGTAACCCAAGCAGTCTTCATCTCCATAACGCCGAACGGCAGTCGGTCAGTGAGCATCTTGCGAACCGTGCGCAGACCGGGCCGTTCGGCCCATTCGACCACGGCATGTGATTCCTCGGCCGACTGTAGCGGCCCCTTCGCCCGGGATCCTCCCACCACCGTTCCATCGTCGGCCACCGCGACGAAGAACAGCGCAGTGTTCTTGGTGTCTCGAAGTGAGGGCATGTCGAGTGCCCGTTCAACCCCGTGTTTGTGGTAGCTGCGGTCCGCGCCGTCTACGAATTCATGCCACAGGTCTGGCTCGGCGGACGGCGTAGAGACGACGGTCGTGCAGCGGGTAGCTGGGTCCCACCACCGGATTCCATCGGGAATCGAGAGAATGGTATGACGGCTTGGGGAGAGCTGCGGAGCGGCCATAATTGTCCCATCGGTTGGGCAGCTACGAGCCGAGTTTCCGCGGCTGCCATGGCGGCATCCATATGAATACCCAGGCCTCGAGTATCGCTCGTTTCCCCAGCTAGCGGACGATACCTGGCCGGCAAAGAGCCCGTTGACGGGCTATCTTGTTTGCCGGGAATCAGACGCGAATATTGTTGGCAATCACCGCGAACGTCAACTTTGGCTGATCGATGGCACGCGGCCATTCGCGGGGCGAAGTCGCCGAGGGTATTGGCGATACAAATTTACGTTGCCGCAAAACTTTTGAAAGTGTTTAGCCATCTACACCAGCAGACGCCCCAGCGAGCGCTGGTCATCAGCCTCCGCATGACGTTGCGCAGAAGTTTTCGGCGCACTCGCCTACTCGCTGACTATCGGGGTGAGATCGTAGAAGACGGGCCCGGATCTGATGGACGCGACAAGGGGAGTTGAGGCGATGTCCGCCCGAACGGATGCCGACGCCGAAGCGGGGGATTATCCACAGCAAGGGGTGGAATCTCTGCCGACCAAGGACGTGGGCCGGTTGTTGCTGCGGTGTGCCGACCGACCTGGTCTGGTCGCGGCGGTGAGCACCTTCCTGGCGCAGGCGGGAGCCAACATCGTGTCGCTCGATCAACATTCCACCGAGCAGTCCGGCGGCACGTTCATCCAGCGCACCATTTTTCACCTGCCGGGGCTGACGGCTGCGCGGGATGCCCTCGAGCGCGCGTTCGACGAACAGGTGGCCGGCCGGTTCGACATGGATTTCCGGCTCACCGAAGCCGCCAAACCGAAACGGGTGGCGATTCTGGCCTCAAAAGAGGACCACTGCCTATTGGATCTGTTGTGGCGTAACCGCCGTGGTGAGTTGGACATGTCGGTGTCGATGGTGATTTCGAATCATCCCGATCTCGCCGATCAGGTTCGGCCATTCGGGGTGCCGTTCATGCATGTTCCGGCCACCAAAGACATTCGCGCAGAGGCCGAACAACGTCAGCTGGATCTGTTGCGCGGCAACGTCGACCTGGTTGTGCTGGCGCGCTACATGCAGATACTCACCCAACAGTTCCTCTCCAACGTGGGCTGCCCGTTGATCAACATTCACCACTCGTTTCTTCCGGCGTTCATCGGCGCAGCACCGTATCGGCGGGCCAAGGAACGGGGTGTGAAGCTGGTGGGAGCAACCGCTCACTATGTCACCGAAGAACTCGACGACGGACCGATCATCGAACAAGACGTGGTCCGGGTAGATCACCGTCACACCGTCCAGGATCTGATACGACTGGGTGCCGATGTCGAGCGCCTGGTGTTGTCCCGGGCGGTGCTTTGGCACTGTCAGGACCGCATCGTCCGACACGGCAACCAGACCGTCGTCTTCTGAGTCAAGCTTGGGCCGGCTTCACGAGATTGGCCCCGATGATCAGGCGCTGGATCTCGCTGGTGCCCTCGTACAACCGCAACAGCCGAACGTCGCGGTAGATCCGTTCGACGGGGACCTCGCGCATATAGCCGCTGCCGCCGTGGACCTGGACGGCAAGGTCGGCCACCTTCCCGGCCATTTCGGTGCAGAACAGCTTGGCCGCCGACGGCGCGATCCTGCGGTCCTCGCCGGTGATCCAGCGCCGCGCGGTGTCGCGGACGAGCGCGCGCCCGGCCAGCACTCCGGTCTGCTGGTCGGCGAGCATCGCCTGCACCAGCTGGAAGTTGCCGATCGGCGTCCCACCCTGGGTTGCGGTGGCGGCGTACGAGACGGATTCGTCGAGGGCGCGTTGGGCGATTCCGACTGCTATGGCGGCGATGTGCACCCGGCCGCGTGCCAACGACGTCAACGCGGCCCGGTACCCGATCTCCTCGCTCCCGCCGATCAGCGCGCCGGCCGGAATCCGGACGTCGGTGAAGCTTACGTCGGCGGTCCATGCGCCTTCCTGGCCCATCTTGGCGTCCTTGACCCCTACTTCTACGCCCGCCGCGTCGGCGGGTACCAGGAAGACGGCGATGCCGGGACCCTGGTCGTCGGCCGGCCGGGTGCGCGCGAAGACGACGAACAGACCGGCCATGGGCGCGTTGGTGATGAAGCGTTTCTGCCCGTTGATCACCCAATCTGCCCCGTCGCGAACGGCTTTCGTGCGCAACCCGGATGGATTGGATCCCGCGCCGGGCTCGGTCAGCGCGAAGGAAGCCACCACCGCACCGGTGGCCATTGGCTCCAGCCAGCGGGCTTTCTGCTGATCGGTGCCGAACCCGACGAGGACCTGTCCGGCGATGCCGTTGTTGGTGCCGAACATCGACCGCAGCGCCAGCGAGGTGTAGCCCAGCTCCATCGCCAGCTCGACATCCTGGGCGAGGTCAAGGCCAAGGCCGCCCCACTCCTGGGGGATCGCATAGCCGAACAGCCCCATTTTCTTGGCCTGCTCACGCAGGTCGTCGGGCACCCGGTCCTCGGTCAGAATCTCCTGCTCGCGCGGGACGACCGCGGTGCGGACGAAGTGACGCGTCTGGGCCAGGATCTCCTGGAAATCCTCGTCGCTGACTTCAGCGGCGGTCTCAGAATTGGTCACGGTCGGTTGCTCCTCTTCGGCCGGTGAGGGCGGGTGGCCGGAGAAATCATATATGAAATATGATGTGCGACTGACCGGGCCCCTCGCGGGCCGACAACAGCTAGGGATGGGTGATCAGGTGTCGTTGCTGACCGGTCAGACGGCGGTCGTCACCGGCGGTGCGCAAGGTCTGGGCCTTGCCATCGCCGAACGATTCATCGCCGAAGGCGCTCGGGTGGTGTTGGGCGATCTGGATCTCGCCGCGACCGAGGCCGCCGCCAAGCAGCTCGGAGGAGACCACGCCCTGGCGGTGCGGTGCGACGTGACTGGTGCAGACGAGGTCGACACCCTGGTCTCGACCGCGGTCGAGCGGTTCGGCGGCCTGGACATCATGGTCAACAATGCCGGGATCACCCGCGACGCGACGCTCCGCAAGATGACCGAGGAGCAGTTCGACCAGGTCATCGCCGTCCACCTGAAGGGCACCTGGAATGGCACCCGGAAGGCCGCCGCGATCATGCGGGAGAACAAGCGTGGCGCCATCGTCAACATGTCGTCACTGTCGGGCAAGGTCGGCCTGGTTGGGCAGACGAACTACTCCGCGGCCAAGGCCGGGATCATCGGGATGACCAAGGCCGCCGCCAAGGAGCTGGCTCACCTCGGCGTCCGGGTGAATGCCATCGCGCCGGGACTCATTCGCTCGGCGATGACAGAGGCCATGCCACAACACATTTGGGACCAGAAGGTCGCTGAGGTCCCGATGGCTCGGGCGGGGGAGCCCGCCGAGGTTGCCAACGTGGCACTGTTCTTGGCCAGCGACCTATCGTCCTACATGACCGGAACCGTCATGGAGGTCACCGGCGGAAGGTTCATGTAGGCATGCGCGAAGCGGTGATCTGCGAACCGGTCAGGACACCCATCGGGCGCTACGGCGGCATGTTCAAGTCGCTGACCGCCGTCGACCTGGGTGTCGCCGCGCTCAAGGGGCTGCTCGAACGAACCGGGATCGCGCCAGACGCGGTCGGTGATGTCATCCTCGGGCACTGCTATCCCAGTAGTGAGGCCCCGGCAATCGGGCGGGTGGTGGCGCTGGATGCCGGTCTGCCGGTTACCGTTCCCGGCATGCAGGTCGACCGGCGGTGCGGTTCCGGGTTGCAGGCCGTCATCCAGGCATGTCTTCAGGTTGTCAACGGCGACAACGATGTTGTGATCGCCGGGGGCGCCGAGAGCATGAGCAACGTCGCCTTCTACTCCACCGATATGCGCTGGGGCGGCGCTCGCGGTGGAGTGCACGTGCACGACGGGCTGGCGCGGGGGCGGACCACCGCGGGCGGGCGTCACTACCCGGTTCCGGGCGGGATGTTGGAGACCGCCGAAAACCTGCGCCGGACCTACGGCATCTCCCGCACCGAGCAGGACGAGCTCGCCGTGACGTCCCATCAACGCGCGGTGGCCGCCCAGAAGGACGGGATCCTCGCCGAGGAGATCATTCCGGTCGCGGTGCGGACCCGCCAAGGTGAGGAGCTCATCGACATCGACGAGCATCCACGGGCCGACACGTCGATGGAGTCGCTGAGCAAGCTGAAACCCGTACTGCTGGCGGATGATCCAGATGCCACGGTGACCGCTGGCAATTCTAGCGGACAGAACGACGCGGCCTCCATGAGTATCGTGACGACGGCGGAGCAGGCGGACGAACTCGGCCTGGACCCCCTGGTCCGTCTGGTTTCGTGGGGAGTGGCCGGTGTGGCACCGAACATCATGGGCATCGGCCCGGTGCCCGCGACGAAGGTCGCCCTCGCCAAGACCGGGCTGAGCCTTGCCGATATCGACGTGATCGAACTCAACGAGGCATTCGCCGCACAGGCGCTCGCCGTGACGCGGGAGTGGAATTTCACCGCGGCCGATCACGATCGGACCAATGTGCACGGCTCGGGAATCTCGCTGGGCCACCCGGTGGGCGCTACCGGAGGCCGGATGCTGGCGACGCTGGCACGAGAGCTCAACCGGCGAGAGGCCCGCTACGGCCTGGAAACCATGTGTATCGGCGGCGGACAGGGACTGGCCGCCGTGTTCGAAAGGGTTGGCGGATGACCAGACTCGCGCAAACGCTGGGCCTCACCGAGTTCCAGACCGAAATCGTCGCGACGGTGCGGCAGTTCGTCGACAAGGAGGTCATCCCGAACGCCCCAGAACTCGAGCGCACCGACACCTATCCCCAGGAGATCGTCGATGCGATGCGCGAGATGGGCCTGTTCGGCCTGATGATCCCGGAGGAATACGGCGGACTCGGCGAATCGCTGCTGACCTATGCGCTGTGCGTCGAGGAACTCGCGCGCGGTTGGATGAGCGTCTCGGGGGTCATCAACACTCACTTCATCGTCGCGTACATGCTGCGCCAGCACGGGACGCAGGCGCAGAAGCAGCGGTTCCTGCCGCGGATGGCCACCGGCGAAACACGCGGCGCGTTCTCCATGTCCGAACCCGAGCTGGGTTCCGACGTCGCGGCCATCCGCACCAAGGCCACCCGGACCCCCGACGGCGGCTACACGATCACCGGCCAGAAAATGTGGTTGACCAACGGCGGCAGCTCGACGCTGGTGGCCGTGCTGGTGAAAACGGATGAGGGAGCGGACAAGCCACACCGCAACCTCACCGCCTTCCTGGTCGAGAAGCCGACCGGCTTCGGCGAGGTGGCCCCGGGCCTGGTGATCCCGGGCAAGCTCGACAAGCTCGGCTACAAGGGCATCGACACCACCGAGTTGATCTTCGACGACTACGTCGCCGGCGCCGACGACGTGCTTGGCGGGACGCCCGGCCAAGGCTTCTTCCAGATGATGGACGGCATTGAGATCGGCCGGGTGAACGTGTCGGCCAGGGCATGCGGCGTCGGGATCCGAGCCTTCGAGCTGGCGGTCCGCTACGCCCAGCAGCGCCAAACCTTCGGTAAGCCGATCGCCGAGCACCAGGCGATCGCATTCCAGCTCGCCGAAATGGCGACCAAGGTGGAGGCGGCGCACTTGATGATGGTCAACGCCGCCCGGTTGAAGGACTCGGGTGAGCGCAACGATGTCGCGGCGGGCATGGCGAAATACCTGGCGAGCGAGTTCTGCTCCGAGGTCACCCAGCAGAGTTTCCGGATCCACGGCGGCTACGGCTACTCCAAGGAATACGAGATCGAGCGGCTGATGCGCGACGCTCCGTTCCTGCTGATCGGTGAGGGCACCAGCGAGATCCAGAAGAACATCATCAGCAAACGATTGCTCGCGGACTATCGGATCTGACCGTGACCGCTGGGGAATTCGCCACTCGGCCACAGCTTTCCGAGGATGTTACGCGTTTCGTCCGCAAACGGATCTTCGATGGTACGTACGCCGCCGGGGAGTACGTGCGCCTCGACCAATTGGCTGCTGAACTGGGAGTCAGTGTGACGCCGGTGCGGGAGGCACTGTTCGGACTGCGCGCCGAGGGACTACTCGGCCAGCAGCCACATCGCGGGTTCGTGGTGTTGCCGGTAACGGGCAGAGACATCCGCGACGTCTCCGGCGTGCAGGCGCATATTGGAGGAGAACTCGCCGCCCGAGCGGCGGTCAACATCACCGACGAACAGTTGCGTGCACTGAAGAAGATCCAGGCGCAGCTAGAGGATGCCTACGCCAGCGATGACGACGAACGAGCGGTCCGGCTCAACCATGAGTTCCACCGCGCCATCAACGTCGCGGCTCACTCGCCGAAGCTCAGCCAGCTGATGTCGCAGATCACTCGCTACGCACCCGAATCGGTGTTCCCGACCATCGCGGGCTGGCCGGAGAAGTCGAACAA
>NZ_JBOGDB010000286.1:0-6351 GCF_050701515.1 Mycobacterium sp.
ATCAATTACCGGCTCGGCGCGCTGGGCTTCCTGGCCCATCCGTCGCTCGGGCCGGCCGGAGACGTCGGCAACTACGGGCTGGCCGACCAGCAGGCCGCGCTGCGCTGGGTGCGCGACAACATCGCCAATTTCGGCGGTGATCCGGGCAAGGTCACCGTGGCCGGCGCGTCCGCGGGCGGCATCTCGGTGTGCGACCACCTGGTCGCGCCGGGCTCGAAGGGGCTGTTCCGCGCCGCCATCATTCAGAGCGCACCCTGTCAGGCCCAGGCCGACCTGCCGACGGCAGAGCAGCGCAGCCTCGACTATGCCGCGCAGGCGGGGTGCGGCGACGCGGCCACCGCCGCGCAGTGTCTGCGTGCGCTGCCGGTCGACAAGCTACGAAAACCGGCTCTGTACTTCAATATCGGCAGCGATGCGCTGACCGGACCGGTCACCGGGACCAAATTGCTGCCGGTTGATCCGGTCACCGCGATTACTAGGGACGACGCTGCCCGGGTGCCGGTGCTGATCGGCACCAATCGGGACGAGTTCAGATTGTTTGTCGCCCTGCGGTATCTGCGTCAGGGCGAGTCCTACGCCACCGAACGATATCCGGAACTGCTGCGAGAAGCGTTTGGCAACAGGGCCATTGCCGTGGCCGAGCGGTACCCGTTGGACAATTACGGCGGCAGCGTGCCGCTGGCGTACTCGGCGGCGGTGACCGACGGCGTGTTCGCGTGCGTGACCGACCGGATGAGCGACGACCTCGCCGAGGTCGGACCCGTCTTCGCCTACGAGTTCAACGACCGCGACGTGCCGGCCCCAGACCCAATGCACACCTTGCCTTTTCCGGTGGGCGCCGGCCATTCGCTGGAGCTGCGCTATCTGTTCGACGTCGGCGGTCCTCCGGCGCTGAATCCGGAGCAACAACAACTGTCCGACGCGATGATCGACTACTGGAGCAAATTCATCACCGCCGGCGTACCCGCGGCGGCCGGTCAGCCGGACTGGCCGCCGCTCGGTGCCGACACCGCCGCTGCGCCGCGAATGTCGCTGCAGGCCGACGGCAGTCGCGCGATCACCGATTTCGACCAGATCCACCAGTGCCCGTTCTGGGTGAGCCCGGAGCGCTAGTTCGCGGGTGTCACCCAGCAGGTGATGTCGGCGTGCACCACCTCGGTGCCGGCCCGATCCGTCACGCTGACCGGAACGACCAGCTCGGTGCCCTCGGTGATCGACGAGAAGTCCGGCGGGTCCACCCGGGCCTCGGCGCGCAGCGATGTGGTGGCCTTCTCCAGGTATTGCACGGTCATCGCCTTGGGAATCCAGCGATGGCTCGTCGGCACGGTGGCCTCCATCAACATGCCCATCGCGATCTCAGCGGCGTTGCACGACGCGATCGCGTGCACCGTGTGCAGGTGGTTGTAGACGAAGAACCACTTGGGCACGGTGACCTCGGCGAGCCCGGGCTCCATACGAACCACGTGCGGCACGATCGAGGCGAAATAGGGCACCCGCACCATTGCCGCGGTGGAGAACAAGCGGGTGCCGCCGGGACGGCCGGCGAGGCGTTTCCACATCTGGTAGGTGGTGGTCGGAGCGGCCATGTCCAGCTACCTTACTCTGGAGTAAGAAAGCCCTCGCCGCGCACCGGCGGTGGGGCGGCCTTTCCCGTGGCCAGGGATTTGGATGCGCCTGGAAGATAGGGCATACTGGTCGGGTTGCCTTGGGCCGGGTTCGCGCCTGGTCGGGCATACAACCGGCGCCCAAACGGGCGCATCCGGTTCCACCCTCGAGTGTGTCGGATTTTTCCGGCGCGGGCGAGTGTGCGTGCGGGCGACACACCCGACCGCGGGGACCGGTGAACATCAGACAGGTAAACAGCGGCGGCAACCCCAGGTCCGGGCACGGGCCGGCCGAGTACGAAGCAGGAGCGAGGTAGGAGAAGCGTGGCGGGACAGAAGATCCGCATCAGGCTCAAGGCCTACGACCACGAGGCGATCGACGCCTCGGCGCGCAAGATCGTCGAAACGGTCACCCGTACCGGCGCCAGTGTGGTGGGCCCCGTGCCGCTGCCAACCGAAAAGAACGTGTACTGCGTCATCCGGTCCCCGCACAAGTACAAGGACTCGCGGGAGCACTTCGAGATGCGCACCCACAAGCGGTTGATCGACATCCTCGACCCGACGCCGAAGACCGTTGACGCCCTGATGCGCATCGATCTGCCGGCCAGCGTCGACGTCAACATCCAGTAGGAGACCAGAAGACATGGCTAGGAAGGGCATTCTGGGCACCAAGCTGGGCATGACGCAGGTGTTCGACGAGAACAACCGGGTCGTTCCGGTGAGCGTCGTCAAGGCCGGCCCGAACGTCGTGACGCGAATCCGGACGCCGGAGTGCGACGGCTACAGCGCCGTGCAGCTGGCCTATGGCGAGATCAGCCCCCGCAAGGTGAACAAGCCGGTGACGGGTCAGTACAGCGTCGCGGGCGTGAACCCGCGCCGCCACCTCGCCGAGTTGCGGCTCGACGACGAGGCTGCGGCCGCGGAGTACGAGGTCGGCCAGGAGCTGACCGCCGAGATCTTCGCCGACGGCACGTACGTCGACGTGACCGGAACGTCGAAGGGCAAGGGTTTCGCCGGCACGATGAAGCGCCACGGCTTTTCCGGCCAGGGCGCCAGCCACGGTGCGCAGGCGGTGCACCGTCGTCCCGGTTCGATCGGTGGCTGCGCCACCCCGAGCCGTGTTTTCAAGGGCACCCGGATGCCGGGCCGGATGGGTAACGACCGCGTGACCACGCAGAACCTGTTGGTGCACAAGGTCGATGCCGAGAACGGCGTGCTGCTGATCAAGGGCGCCATCCCCGGGCGCACCGGTGGACTGGTGATGGTCCGTAGCGCGATCAAGCGAGGCGAGAAGTAAATGGCCACTAAGACCCCGAAATCTCTGAAGATTGACGTAAAGACCCCGGCGGGCAAGAACAACGGTTCCGTCGAGCTGCCGGCCGCGTTGTTCGACGTGGAGCCCAACATCGCGCTGATGCATCAGGTGGTCACCGCGCAGCTGGCGGCGGCCCGTCAGGGCACGCATTCGACGAAGACGCGCGGCGAGGTGCGCGGCGGCGGCCGGAAGCCGTACCGGCAGAAGGGCACCGGCCGCGCCCGTCAGGGTTCGATCCGCGCGCCGCAGTACAACGGAGGCGGCGTCGTGCACGGCCCGAAGCCGCGCGACTACAGCCAGCGCACCCCGAAGAAGATGATCACCGCCGCCCTGCGCGGCGCGCTGTCGGACCGCGCCCGCAACGGCCGCATTCACGCGGTCACCGAGCTCGTGGAGGGTCAGACCCCGTCGACCAAGAGTGCCAAGGCGTTCCTGGCCAAGCTGATCGAGGGCAAGCAGGTACTGATCGTTATCGGCCGCAGCGACGAGACGGGCGCCAAGAGCGTGCGGAATCTGCCTGGCGTTCACGTGCTTTCGCCGGACCAGCTCAACACCTATGACGTGCTGCGCGCCGACGATGTGGTGTTCAGCGTCGAGGCGCTGGATTCCTACATCAGCGCCAACAGCGACCAGGAGGTTTCGGCCTGATGGCGACCGTCACTGATCCCCGCGACATCATTCTGTCCCCGGTCATCTCGGAGAAGTCTTACGCGTTGATCGAGGACAACGTCTACACGTTCATCGTTCACCCCGAGTCGAACAAGACCCAGATCAAGATCGCCATCGAGAAGATCTTCAAGGTCAAGGTCGCGTCGGTGAACACCGCCAACCGCCAGGGCAAGCGCAAGCGCACCCGCGCCGGATACGGTCGGCGCAAGAACACCAAGCGGGCCATCGTCACACTGGCCGAGGGCAGCAAGCCGATCGACCTGTTCGGAACACCGGCCTAGCGAGAGAAGCTGAGAGACAAGAGTTATGGGAATTCGCAAGTACAAGCCGACGACCCCGGGTCGCCGCGGTGCCAGCGTCTCCGACTTTGCCGAGATCACTCGCTCGGAGCCGGAGAAGTCGCTGGTGCGCCCGCTGCACGGCCGCGGCGGCCGTAACGCGCACGGCCGGATCACCACCCGGCACAAGGGCGGCGGCCACAAGCGCGCCTACCGGGTGATCGACTTCCGTCGGCACGACAAGGACGGCGTCAACGCCAAGGTCGCGCACATCGAGTATGACCCCAACCGCACCGCGCGAATTGCGTTGCTGCACTACCTGGATGGCGAGAAGCGCTACATCATCGCGCCGGAGGGCCTGGGTCAGGGTGACGTGGTCGAGTCGGGCCCGAATGCCGACATCAAACCCGGCAACAACCTGCCGCTGCGCAACATCCCGGCCGGCACCCTGATCCACGCCGTCGAGCTGCGGCCCGGCGGTGGGGCGAAGCTGGCCCGCTCGGCCGGTTCCGCGATCCAGCTGCTGGGCAAGGAAGGCACGTACGCGTCACTGCGCATGCCCAGCGGTGAGATCCGCCGCGTCGACGTGCGCTGCCGCGCCACCGTCGGTGAGGTCGGCAACGCCGAGCAGGCGAACATCAACTGGGGCAAGGCCGGCCGGATGCGGTGGAAGGGCAAGCGCCCCAGCGTCCGCGGTGTGGTGATGAACCCGGTGGATCACCCGCACGGCGGCGGCGAGGGCAAGAGCTCCGGCGGCCGTCACCCGGTCAGCCCGTGGGGCAAGCCCGAGGGCCGCACCCGCAAGGCGCACAAGCCGAGCGACAAGCTCATCGTCCGACGCCGGCGCACCGGCAAGAAGCACCACCGGTAGACGTAGCCAGGAGATCAGAGGATGCCACGCAGCCTGAAGAAGGGTCCGTTCGTCGACGACCATCTGCTCAAGAAGGTCGACGTTCAGAACGACAAGAACACCAAGCAGGTCATCAAGACCTGGTCGCGTCGTTCGACCATCATCCCCGACTTCATCGGGCACACCTTCGCGGTGCACGACGGCCGCAAGCATGTCCCGGTGTTCGTCACCGAGGCGATGGTGGGGCACAAGCTCGGCGAGTTCGCGCCCACCCGCACGTTCAAGGGTCACATCAAGGATGACCGGAAGGCCCATCGCCGATGACCACTGCACAGACCGAATTTCCGACCGCGACGGCGAAGGCCCGCTTCGTGCGGGTGTCGGCGACCAAGGCGCGTCGGGTGATCGACCTGGTGCGCGGTAAGTCCGTGTCCGAGGCGCTGGACATTCTGCGGTGGGCGCCGCAGGCGGCCAGCGAACCGGTCGCCAAGGCGATCGCCAGCGCCGTCGCCAACGCGCAGAACAACGATGGGCTGGATCCCTCGACGCTCGTGGTGGCCACCGTCTACGCCGACGAGGGCCCGACGGCCAAGCGCATCCGGCCGCGCGCTCAGGGGCGCGCTTTCCGAATTCGCAAGCGCACCAGCCACATCACCGTGATCGTGGAGAGCCGCCCGTCGCGCAGTGAGCGGGCCGGCCGGTCGGCCAGCGCCGCCCGTGCGCGCCGCGCGGAGGGCAGCAAGGCCGCCGCCAAGAAGGCACCTGCGAAGAAGGCACCTGAGAAGGCCGCCGCCAAGAAGGCACCTGAGAAGGCCGCCGCGAAGAAGGCTCCGGCGAAGAAAGCGGCCGCGAAGAAGGCTCCGGCGAAAAAGGCTTCGGACGAAGCGAAGGGAGGCTCGCAGTAGTGGGCCAGAAGATCAACCCGCACGGCTTCCGGCTCGGTATCACCACCGACTGGAAGTCGCGGTGGTACGCCGACAAGCAATACAAGGACTACGTCAAGGAAGACGTCGCGATCCGTCGGCTGCTGGCCACCGGCCTGGAGCGCGCCGGCATCGCCGACGTGGAGATCGAGCGCACCCGCGACCGGGTCCGCGTCGACATCCACACCGCGCGGCCCGGCATCGTCATCGGGCGCCGTGGCACCGAGGCCGACCGCATCCGGGCCGACCTGGAGAAGCTGACCGGTAAGCAGGTCCAGCTGAACATCCTCGAGGTGAAGAACCCCGAGTCGCAGGCGCAGCTGGTGGCCCAGGGCGTCGCCGAGCAGCTGAGCAACCGGGTGGCGTTCCGCCGTGCGATGCGCAAGGCCATCCAGTCCGCTATGCGGCAGCCGAACGTCAAGGGCATCCGGGTGCAGTGCTCCGGCCGTCTCGGCGGCGCCGAGATGAGCCGCTCGGAGTTCTACCGCGAGGGCCGCGTTCCCCTGCACACGCTGCGCGCGGACATCGACTACGGCCTGTACGAGGCCAAGACGACCTTCGGCCGCATCGGCGTGAAGGTATGGATCTACAAGGGCGACATCGTCGGTGGCAAGCGTGAGCTGACCGCCTCCGTCCCGGCCGGCGCCGACCGTCCGCGTCGCGAGCGGCCGTCGGGCAGCCGTCCGCGCCGCAGCGGCGCATCGGGTACCAC
>NZ_JBOGDB010000287.1:0-7022 GCF_050701515.1 Mycobacterium sp.
TCGCTCACCAGGTGTCGATGAACCGACGGGGTGGACGATCCTCGGTCCGCGCCGTCGCGGCTGTCAGGGTGGCGGCGATCAGCCTGCGGGTGTCGGCGGGGTCGACGACGTCGTCGATCTCGAACAGCTGAGCGGCGTTGAGCGCCTTCGCGTTCTCTTGCGCTGCCGCGGTGGCCTGGCGTACCCGGCTTTCCCGCTCATCGTCGTCGGCGATCGCCTCCAGCTCCTTGCGCAGCCCCAATCTGACCGCGCCCTCGAGGCCCATCGGGCCAAGGTGCGCCCCGGGCCACGCCACGGTGAGCAGCGGCTCGTGCAGGCTGCCGCCCGTCATCGCCTGCGCGCCCAGCCCGTAACCGCGGCGCAGCACGACCGCGACGACCGGCACGCGCAGCGCGGCACCCGCGACGAGCATCCGGGACGCCCGTCGCACCAGCGCTTCGGCCTCGGCGGCCGGGCCGACCATGTAACCCGGGCAGTCGATGAGCGACACGACGGGAAGCCCGAAACAGTCGCACAGCTGCAGGAATCGGGCCGCCTTGTCGGACGCGGCGGCGGTGATCGCCCCCGCCATGTACCGCGTGTCATTGGCCATCACTCCGACCGCTCGACCCTCGATCCGCGCAAAGGCAGTCACCATCTCGCGGGCGAAGCGGGGACGCAGGAACGTCACCGAACCCTCGTCGGCCAGTGTCTCGATGACCGGCGCGACGTCGTAGGCGCGCCGGTCGCGCTCGGGAACGATTGTGCGCAACCGGTTTTGGTCAGCGCTGGCACCGGGTGCAGTGGAGCCCTGGAAGTAGCCCAGCAGCCGCTTAGTGACCGCGACGGCTTCCGGCTCATCCGCGACGACGACGTCGACCACGCCGTTGGGCTCCTGGGTGGAGATCGGCCCGACCTCGTCGGGGTGGACGTCGCCGAGGCCGCCGCCGGCGATCATGGCCGGACCGCCCATCCCGATCGACGAGTCTTCGGTGGCCACGATGAGGTCCGCGCAGCCGGCGATGACGGCGTTTCCGGCGAAGCAGCGGCCCTTGACGATCGCGATGCGCGGCACCACACCCGACAGCTGGGCCCACAGCTTGAACGCGCGCGCATCGAGCGCCGAGACGGTGGGATAGTCGGTGTCCCCCGGTCGTCCGCCGCCGCCTTCGGCGAAGAACACGGTGGGCAGCCGCATCCGTTCGATCAGTTCGAAGAGTCGGTCCTTCTTGCGGTGACCGAGGTAGCCCTGGGTCCCGGCGAGCACGGTGTAGTCGTAGGACAGCACGGCGCAGGTACTGCGCTCGTCGCCGAAGAGGTCGCCGTTGACGCGGGCCGTGCCGGCCACCAGCCCATCGGCGGGCGTGCGCTCGATCAGGTCGGTGAGATCGCGGCGAAAGCGCTGGGCGGCGATGGCGAACCGGCCGTACTCGACGAACGAGCCAGCGTCGACGAGATCGTCGATGTTCTCCCGTGCCGTGCGTCCGTTCGATGCATGCCGGCGCTCGACCTCGTCGGGCCGGGCCGCATCCTCGGTCAGCGCACGCCGCCGCAACAACTCGGCGTGATCGTCGCGCATGGCACTGACGCTAACAACGCGTGCAGGCAGCGGCTATGGCAACACGGTCTTCATCAACATCACGTTGTATGTATCCCAATGCGACAGATTGAAGTACAGCTCCTTGCCCGTCGACCAGGGGTGCAGGTACGGCGCGTAGATGCCACCGGGGATATCCGCTGACTTCACGAGCACTTGCTCTGGACCCCACGGTCCTTGCGGAGCCGGCGCGGCCCGTGCCACGACGTCGTTGGCGCCGTTGCAGTACAGCACCAGGAACTGCCTGAGGTGGGTGTTGTATTGGGCCGACATTTCGCCGACCGGACCCGGGATCACCGGCGTGGCGGCCGCCGGATTGTTGGGGACCCAAGCGTTTTGGTCCGCGTTCCAGTATTCGTACCTATTGACTTCCGAGATGAGTCCCTGGGGCACTCGCGACACATACGCCGAACCGCTGCGCCCGGCCGGTGTTCCGAACGAGTAGACGTAGCCGTCGCCATGCCGCAGGAACGCCGCCATCTGGAAGTTCTCATTTCCCGCAACGAATGGGACACGCGGGACGCTGCCCGGAGCGACCGCGCGGACGCTCTGCGGGTAGACCCCCCAGTTCTCTCCGTTGTCGGGCGACACCGCGATTCCCGAGAAGTTCGTCGTCCAGTTGCCTGGGTTGTCCCAGCTCTTGATGGACATGAAGCTGACGTATTGGTTTCCCCCGACGGCGATGCCTGCGGTCGGAATGATTCCCGTCTCCGTTGGAGCGAACTTGATGCTGTTGATGATCTGTTTGGAAATGCCCGGCGCCCAGACCGGTGAGCCGGAGTACTGATTGCGGACGGCGCCATTCGGCACGCTGATCGTCTTGGCCAGCGCGCGGTCGCTGGTGCGGAACATCGTGTTGTACCGCCATTGCCTGCCGCGGACGCTGCAATAGCCGATCGTGTCGCCGAAGGCCATCAGCACCTGACTGTTGGCGGGATCGCCGTTGTCCCACATGATCCCCAGGTCGGTCCCGGTGATGGCGAAACGGGCAATCGTATTGTTCGGGCTCTCCGGTCCGGTCACCCAGCCGATGAGCGATGTTCCCGGTGGCGGGCCAGGCGGGGGCGGAGCCGGCCCAGGCGGTGGCGCGGGCGCGGGTGGCGGCGCAGCGATGGCTGCCGCATCCGGAGCCGGCGGAGGAGGATTGGGAACGGGCATCACCCCGGCCTGCTGTTCCACCTGCGCGGACTGCGGCGTAAATGCGTTGAGGATCGTCCGCGACAGCCGGCCCAGGTTGGGAAGCGGCACGCGCTCCCTCGCGTTGCGAGGCTTGTGCCCGATCGGAGGCCCGTTGGCTCCCGGCAAGGCCGGAGTCGCCGCCGCGTTCGGAGCGGCCGGAGGTTGAGCTTCCGCGGCGGCACCCGTGCAGGGTTCGGCGGTCGCCGGTGGCGCAACACCGGCCGCCACGAGTCCGATAGCGGCGGCCGACGCCACCGATATCGATGCCATGCGAAGACGCGGCGACATGTCACACCTTTCCGGGCAGGACGTCGCAGGACGTCCGCACTGCGAGCTGATGTGACGATAGTGATCTATGGGGCTCTTGTGATCCTTGATGTACCGATAGGTACGCATCCGTGACCGTGTCGCAACCTGCCGCTTGGCTTCCGCATGGGTCGTCGTTCACACCACGATAGTGTGAGCAGGTGAGCAACACCGACTCTGCGCCGGCCGAAGTGGCTTGCGCGGCATCGTCATTCGCCGGTGTGCTGCATCCGCGCGAAGTGCCGCTGGGCGGCACCGGCATGGACGTGCCGCCGCATCCGCACACCGGGCTGCAGACGGTCAGCTGGTTGTTCAGCGGCGAGGTGGAACACCGTGACAGCGCCGGGGTGCACGCCATCGTGCGGCCGGGAGAACTGAACCTGATGACGGCCGGCGCGGGCATCTGCCATTCGGAGGTGTCCACCCCGGCGACCGGCATCCTGCACGGCGTGCAGCTGTGGGTTGCCCTGCCCGATGCCGACCGCGACACCGGCCGCGATCTCGCGCACTATGCGCCCGAGCCGGTCAGGGTGCCCGGCGCCGTCCTTCGGGTGTTCCTCGGTGAGCTTTCGGGTAGCCGATCCCCCGTGCACACCTTCACACCGTTGCTCGGAGCGCAGGTCGATCTGGACCCCGCCGCGCGGGTGACGTTGGATGTCGACCCCGCATTCGAGCACGGTGTGCTGCTCGATCAGGGCAGCATCGAGGTCGAGGGCACCACACTCGACCTTGCCGATCTGGCGTTTCAACCCACCGGCCGGACGGCGCTGCCGCTGCACAATCCGGGCGCGCACCCGGCCCGGGTGCTGCTCCTGGGCGGTCAGCCGTTCGCCGAGGAGCTGGTGATGTGGTGGAACTTCGTCGGCCGCAGCCATGACGACATCGCCGGCTACCGCCGGATGTGGGAGGACGGCGATGCCCGTTTCGGCGCCGTCGAGGGATACCGCGGCTCCGTCGCGCGGCTGCCGGCTCCGCCGCTACCGAATGCCACGCTGCGGCCGCGCTCCAACCCGAAGGGAACTCCATGACCACCGACAAGACCGGCGCAGCCACCACCGTCACCGCGCGACCGGATCGCTACACCATCGCGGTCGAGGGGCAGGAAGTCGGACGGGCCGAGTTCACCGACCGCGACGGCCAACGCGTCTTCACCCACACCGAGGTCGACAAGGACTACGAAGGACGCGGCCTCGCAACGATTCTCATCGCCGAGGCGCTGCAAGCCACCAGCGACGCCGGCCTGCAGATCGTCGCCAAGTGTCCGACGGTGGCCAACTACGTCAAGAAGCACGACGAGATCGACGCTATCGTCACTGGCGATGACGACTCATGACCGGGCGTTCTTCACCGCCGACGGGGACGTCCTGGTTCCCAACCCGATCGCGCGAGGGCCGTGGGGTTCGACGATCAGCGGCACCTATGTCGGTGGGCTGTTAGGGCGGTCGGTCGAACTCGACGCCGGCGACCCCGACCTGCAGCCCGCACGGCTGACCGTCGACCTGTTGCGGCCCGCCGCACTGGCCGAACCGGTGCGGGTGGACACCACCGTCGAGCGCCAGGGCCGCCGCCTCCGACTGGTGGATGCGGTAATGACGCAGGCCGGTACCGTCGTCGCCCGGGCCAGCGCGCTCTTCCTGCGCCGCGCTGAACAGCCCGCCGACCCGGTATGGACGTCGCCCATCGACATGCCGCCGCCGCCGACGGCGCCCGCCGACCTGTCCGGCGACGTCACCATGGAGGTGTGGGCGTACGGCAAGAACTCGGTGGCAACCGGTCCCAGCATGGATCTCACCGAGTGGCAGCATGCGGGCCCGAAGTACGCCTGGGTGCGCGACGTCATCCCGCTGGTCGATGGCGAACCCATCACCCCGTTCACCCGCGCCGCCATGGCCGGCGACGTGACAAGCTCGCTAACCCATTTCGGCGCAACGGGTTTGAACTTCATCAACGCCGACTACACGCTGACCCTCAGTCGGCTGCCGGACGGCGAGTACATCGGGCTGGCCTCGTTGACGCACTACAGCCACGCCGGGGTCGCCACCGGAGTGGCCGCGATCTTCGACCGGCTTGGGCCGATCGGCAGCGGGGTCGCGACGGGTCTGGCCAACCCGGGCTTCCGTCCGCCGAAGCGCGGCTAACGCGGCTGCAGAATGACCACCGGGATCTCCCGGTCGGTCCAGCTCCGGTAGGTGTCGAAATCGGCGTAGGCCTCGACCAGTAATGGCCATAGCCGCGCGCGCTCGTCAGGACCTGCCGTCACCGCACGCACCGCCCGCCTCTCGGGACCGATCTCGACGAAGGTGTCGGGGTTGGCCACCAGATTGCGGAACCACTGCGGGTTCTCCGGGCGGCCGCCTTGCGACCCCACGACGATCACGTTGTCGCGGTCGGTGATGTACACCAGCGGGGAGACGAACAGCTTCCCTGACTTGCGGCCGCGGTGTTCGAGCAGCAGCGTGGGCACCGGCTTCTTGAAGCCCGCGCCGATCCGCCACTTACCACCGACCTTTCCGCCGGTGCGGCGGTAGACCCAGACGTGTGCCTTCCCCGCGTACTTGAAGATCTTGGGCAGAATCGCAGAATCCAGCTGCTTCGGCCGCTTGTTCGGATCCATGCCGCTCAACCCAGATACTGCGCGGTGCTGCCGCCCACCGGCATGGCGGGCATACCGAGCTTGCCGTGATCCCAGCTCCGCATCCGACTCGGTACCACGCGCACCGCGATGCGATTGTTCATCATCTTATCGACGTACGGCCGCATCTCGTCGGTATACGGGCCGGTGTAACGTTCCCACACACTGATCCCCACGCGCAGAAGCAAATCCGGATCGTCGACGATCTCGCCGCGGCCGTCGATCGACACGCCACGCAGGGTGTTGTAGGTCTGGCCGTCTTCGATCATCACCGTCACGGTCGGGTCGCGGCGCAGGTTGACCGCCTTCTGCGACTTGGCCTTGGTTTCGAAGTAGATCAGGCCATCGACCACCGCGTACCACATGGCGACCAGATGCGGCTGTCCGCCGGGCGACACCGTCGCCAGGGTCGCGGTGCGGCTGCGCTCGATGAATTCGGCGACCTCCTCGTCGGACATGACGATCTTCGCCCGCTCGTTCTTGCCCACCCGGCGATACTTTCAGATCCCGACCGGCGCCACGGCCACCGGGACCCTCGTTCTCGCCGAAACTGAATTCCCGGTCGTCAGGCCGGCCGCTTGACAACCGGGAACGCTGTTTCGGCGGGGTGGTCGCAAGGTGTTGGCGGCGTTGGTTTTGAATGGAGTGTTGGATTCGAAAGGGGCACATGCTGAAGGACATTCGCGAGCTCGCGGGCGACCCGGAGGCGTACGCCGCCGAGCTTCGCCGACGCTGGGGCGGACTGCTGAGCTACCGCTACATCGGCCGCAAGTACAGCCAGATGGACCTCGGCCCGGTCGATGACACCGTCACACTGCGCCGTGACATGCGGAACCCGACGGGCGGACTGCTGCTCGCCGTCCTCGGCATCGCGTCCCCCGACAGCGGCGGCGTGTCGGACCTCGAAGCCGTTCCGAACCCGGTCATCCACTCCTGCCAGCTGCTCGATCCGGGCCGCGATGTGCGCCGCATCGAGATCACCACCGAGGTGCTCAAGCAGGGGCGACAGCTGGCCTACAGCCGTTCGACCATCGTCGACGCCGACCATCCCGAGCGGGTGCTCGCGTTGACCGAAGGCCAGGGCATCAGCATCGGCGTACCGCCCGACGGGCTGCAGAAGATGGATCCCGTCCCGCTCGACGTCGTTGACTCCGACGAGCTGCCGCCGCTGTGGCAAGTGTTCGGCGGCCGGCGTCGACCCGACGGCCATTGGGCGCTACCCGAACTGGCGGCCGAAGTGGCCTCGCCCGACGCCGCGCTGCACATCGGGCCCCAGTTCGTCATCCTCGAGACGGCCGCCTTCGACCGGGCCGCCGAATCGGCCGGAAC
>NZ_JBOGDB010000288.1:0-12050 GCF_050701515.1 Mycobacterium sp.
GTGTAGGCGAGCTTCTCTTTCTGACCACCGGACTTACCCCCGGAATCGGTGTAGTTCTCGTGTTCGGTGTCGTCGGCCCGCCACCGCTCGGATGCGGCGAAGATGCGCCAGTTGCGGACGTCGGTGACTCGCTTGACCCAGGCGCGGTCGGCATCGGTCTGGCCCTCCCGTCCGCGGAACTTCTCGATCAGGTTCTTCACCAACAGGAACCGCTCCTCGGAGTACTGGTCGCTGTCGTCGGCGCCGATCGAGCCGTCGCTGCATCGGCGCAGCTCATCGCGGAAGGCACGGATCTCCTGGTTAGGAGTCGGCGATTCCTCCAGCCGGATGTAGCGGCCCTCGTTGTAATCGATGTCGACCAGCGACTCGTTGATGACGGCGATGCGCGACGAGATCAGCTCCACCTGCTTGTTGAGTTGTGAGTGAAAGCCCGCGATATCGCGGATCGTGTTGGTGTTCAAGTAGTCCTTGAAAGCCGCTTCGAAGCGAGGCAGGTCGTCTTCGACCAGTTGCGCGCGCAGCACCCGGTACTCCCCCGCGGATGCCACATCGTCGTCCATGTCCGAGGTGTCGGAGGGGTACTTCTGTCGAAAGTCCTTCATCCTGACCACGATTCGACGAACCAGTGTCTCCGACTTACCGCCGACGCGCTCGGCCTCCTCGGTCAATGCACGGTACTGACGTTGTTCCTCGCCAACGCAGGTGTCGGCCGTCGCCGGCGGCTCCGCCACCCGAGCGGCGAGCGCGTCAGAATAGCGCGCCGCGTCCGCGGCCGCAGGCTCGGCAGCCACCTGCGCCGCTTCCGCCGCGCCTTGCTGCGCGCGGTCACGGTCCTGGGTCACACTGCCGACCCGCTGGTTGATCTCCTGGCACTCCCGCTGGCGGGAGCCGATCGCCGCCTCCGTCCGTTCGATCTCGGCGCCTATGCGGGCGAGTTCAGCCGAGGCGGACTCCAATTCGCGCTTGCGGTGTTGCAGCCGGTCGATCTCGGCGACCATCGATTCCCAGTCGATATCGTCGTAGGACGTCGCCACCACGGGCAACTTGTCCAGGGCGGACTTGCGCGCGGTGGCGGCGTTACGGTCGGCGCTCAACCTAGCAAGCTCGTCATCTACTCGGTGCAGATCGGCCTGGGCGCGCTGGGCGTCAGCCAGGAGCGCGTCGATCTTCTGCTCGTTGTTCCAGCCCAGTACGTAGAACCGGCGGTCGTCGATGCGGTGCGAGTCGTCCTTCTCGTGTCGCCCGCGCGGGGCTTTGATCTGGCCGGCGGGGGTCAGCGCATGCTCGTGGCGGCGAAACTGCTCCATGGTGTCGACGCACATATGCGGTGCGCGCCTGCGGAGTTCCCGTTCGATCCAGTCGTAGCACGGGCCGTCCTTGATGTCGAGCTTGTTGGCCAGCGCGCCCGCGGGCGGCGTCGATGTGTCCTGCACCGAAACCATGGCCGGTACCCGGTAGTAGACGAGCTTGCCGCCCAGGTGATTGACGTCGACCCAGTCGGACACCCGGGCGTACAGTGGCTGCGGCACCAGCAGCGAGAGTCCGAAGCCACGCAGCACCCGCTCGGCTGCGCCTTCCCACGCGGCATGCTCAGTCGCCACCCGGATCAGCTCGCCGGCGAATGGGACTTCTGACGGCTCCACACCCAGCTCTGAACACATCCGCTCGCGGATTCGCATGTTGCGGTCCGGAATGTTGTTGGGACGTTTCCGCAGGCTGCCGAGCTCCGCGGCGATATCCGTCGACTCGGACTCCAATTCCCGCCTATTCACCGCGGCGTCGGTGATGCGGTTGTCAAGGTCTGCCACCTGCGTCTGCAGGGCCACTGTGGCTGAGGCGATCTCGCCGGAACGCGCACCGAACTGGGCACCGTCAGACACCGATTCCAGCCCTGCTTCGACCAGATACGCGTCGAACCGTTCACGGCGCACGCGACGATGCTCACGGCGCTCCGAACGGTCGTCGATGCGTCGCTCGATCTCGGCGATCTCCGCACCGCCATGGCCGGCCTGCTCCAACTTGAGACTGTCCAACCGCGCCCGCAGCGAGGCCAAGTCCCCTTCTGCAGCGGTCAGGCGCCGATTGGCGTCGGCGAGTTCGGCGCTCAGGGCTTCGACGTGACGGGTGTGCAAAGCCTCCCGTAGCCCGGCGAAGTAGTAACGTAGCGCGTCCCGTTGGCCGTGTAAGTCACCGAGCTGGGCCTGCAGCTCGTCGAAGGCGTCGCAGTCGCCGACCAGCGGCGCCAGGTCGGCGAGTTGGCTGCGGGCCTTGACCACGGCGTCGTGTGCGCGAGTGAGATCCTCGAAGTGCGCAACGAGCTTGTGAACCCAGGCGGCTGCGTCAAACGGCTCCAGCATGTGGTCGCGGACGAACTCGTTGAGGTCTCCCACTGATTTCATCGACACCGTCTGGTGGAACAAATCCATGGCCTGTTCGGAGGCGATCGCAAGCCGGCGCCGGTAGTCGCGGCTGTAGTCGGGAAAGTGGTCGTACACCGACGCCCCACCAGTGCGCAGCCGTTTGCGCAGACCTTGCAGCTCGGAACCGAAGTTGCTGAAGTGTTCGGCGACCGACAGCTCGGCATCGGCGGTCACAAAGAACCGCTCGGGTTGGCCACCCACACCCTCCTTCATCCAAAATACCTGCGCCAACGTCACATCGGCGTTGAAACCGTCGTTACGGAAGTAACCCAACACCACCGAGTACGTGCCCGCGCCGCGCAGCGCGACGGGTCGCGAGCTGCCGGTGGCCTCGTTGCGCTCAGACTTGTAGAACCCGAGCACATACGAACGCAGATCGCGTTCCCGCGTCTGCGCACCGGCGGCCTTGTTGTAGGCGACACGATGTGCTGGCAGCAACAGAGTGGTGACAGCATCGACCAACGTGGACTTGCCGGATCCGATATCCCCGGTAAGCAACCCGTTGCGCCCATTCACGTGCATCTGCCACACCCGGTGATCGAACGTCCCCCAGTTGAGTACTTCCAGACGCTGCAACCGGAAACCGACCAAGCTGTCGGCGTCGGGGGTGTCCACGTTGGTCGGCGGGAATAGCGCCGTCACGTCGTCTCCTCCAGTTCGGACGCATAATCGGCCAGACGGGCGTCGAAATCCGACAACCACTGCCCGTCGACGAACGCCTTGAGCACCCTGCGCACCTCGAACTGATCGTCCTGCCGGGGCAGTCGGCTCAGGAAGCCCAGATCGACCACCCTGCCGATGGTGCGCTCCACGGTGTCAACGATGCGCGCCTCGTTGTTCGAAGTCGGCATGAACATCAGCATCATGTCGACGATCTGATCGCGGGTCAGGATCAACCGGAAGCCGTCGTCGGTGGCATCGAACTCGGCGAGCTTCTTACGCAGCAGCGCCAGCATCAGGCTGGTGTGAAAAGACAAGGCGTGCCTGGCGATCAGCCGCGGGATCGGCGGCGAATCATCGTCGGGGTCATCGGGTTTCGATCTCAGAAATGCATACCCCTCGGAGTCGTCGACCACGACCACAAGACCGATGGTCGCTACGTAGTCGCTGATTCGGGGGACCAGCTGGACCAGGTGTTGCCAAACCTGCTGGTGGGTATCGCGGTACACCACGCCTTTCATCAGGTGGGTGACAGCCAGCGGCAGGTTCAGCTCTTTGCGGGTCGCTCTGGTTGTCGTCACGCGCTGACCTCTCCGCCGAATCCTGCGCGCGCGTAGATGACCCGGGGCAACGTCGCCGTCCTGGTGACACCACCCTCGTCGGTCCAGCCGACGCTGTCGCGGGCGCTTTCGTCGAACACTGTCGTAAATCCCTCCTCGTCGAGCGCCATGTATGTCACTAGTTCCGAAAGCCCGTGTGTAAGTGGGCTTTCGGCGACGAGCTCGGGCAGCCCGATCTGTGGCACCCGCTGCAGCGCCTTGCGGACCGACCGGATCAGTGGAGCGGGATCGACGTAGGTCTGCTCAAACAGTGCAGCCGATTCGCTGTCGAAGCTGCCGTGCTCGACGCCCCCGCTGTCGACAAAAGTAGTACGCGACCTGGTGTAGAGCGGCCGCTCCATCGGTAGCCGAATGGTCGGTGAGGTGCCGTCGATCTCGTACCTGAATGCGTCGGTACGCCGATCTCGCAGCGTCAGCGACCGTGACTCGATGCTGCGCAGCAGCTCGATGACACGACGGTTTTCTAGCCATACCTGGTCGTCAAGGAAGCGTCGTAGTTGCTCGGAGAGCTGGCGCACGGTTGCCTGCGCCCGTTCACCGGCGTCAAGCCAGTCATGGTGGATGTAGCGCAGGCGAGAGTCGGCGAATTCGTCCAGGTCGAGCTGGTGAACCCGCCGTAGCAGCTCGGTGAGCTCGGACTGTCTGGTCGGGGAGAGCAGCAGATCGTAGAAAGCCTGGAAACTTCGCCCCTGGTCGGAATCGGCGATGAGGCTTCGTCCGCCAACGACCTCGTCCAAAAGCTGCCCCTTCGCTTTATCCCAGGTCGTGATGCGCTCGCGCAGGTCGCGGTCGAGTCGGCGGAAGTTGGCCTCGACCTCACGAAAATCCGAGAGAAGCCCGCGCGCGGTTTCGGCCAGCTGTTGGTACCGGTCTCGGCGCGCTGTGGGGCCAAGCACCGCGAAGTCTCCGCCTTCAACCGCCGCGATCTCACGGTCGATCTCACCGCGCTGGCGGTGCAGCTCAGACAAGCGCACCGCTGCATTCGTCTCGGATCCGAACACCAGTTGACGCAGCAATTCGAACACGGTGTTCAGCCGGGATTCCGTTCCGACAAACGCCCGGTCCCGCAGCGAGGACACCCAGGCCACCGCGCGCTCGACGGCTGCGGTGGCATCGTAGTGCGCCTCGTCGGATCCCGGCGGATAGAACTTGCGCAACCAGCCCGCCTCCGGCGCGGCCCAGTCATCGAGATAGGACTTTGCCGACTTGGGATAGGTCCCTGCGCCGAGACGCTCGTTTAGTGCGAACAGTTCGTCGTCGAGCCGTGTGATCAGTTGGGACGCCACGATGTCACGGACGTTGTCCTCGACGAACACGTCCCCGAGGAAAGACAACACCAAGGGAGCATTGTCGGCACACAGGAGGCGCCACGCCGGGCTGAGTGCCCGCACGACGGCGATCTCCTCGTACTGCATCGACCAAAGGTAGCTCGGTGCGGTGACAATCGGCGCGCACGAGCACCCGCATTTTGCGCGCAAGTCTCGGCGTGTCGGCCTACAAACACTCGCTCGCGGGACTACGGCAGGTCGTCGACGCAGCGGAACCCGATGTGGGTGGTGGCGCTGTCCTGTGACTGCGGCGAGCGCGCCGCCGGCCGGTAGCGATGGCAGTATTCGGGCGCACACAGGTGTGAGCCGCCCTTGAGCGCCTGGTTGACGGTCGGATCGGCCGTTGCGCCTGGTGCGCAGCAGGCCTCCGGCTGGTCGAGCCGGTGGTGCCCGGAGAATTCGGTCGTCGTCCACTCCCACACGTTGCCGATCATGTCGACCAGGCCGAACCCGTTGGGCGAGAACGTCCCCACCGGCGAGGTGCCGGCCCAGCCCAGCGCGCCATCGTTGCGGTACGGGAAGTGGCCCTGCCAGGTGTTGGCCATCAGTTGGCCTCCGGGCATGGCATCGTCGCCCCATGGATAGGTGGCGGTGCTGCCGCCGCGGGCCGCGTACTCCCATTCGGCCTCGGTCGGCAGCCGGCGCCCGGCCCAGCTCGCATAGGCTGCGGCATCGGGGTAGGCCATCTGCACCACCGGGTGATCGAGGCGGTCGTCAATGCCGGTATCCGGACCGAACGGGTGGCGCCAGCAGGCGCCCGGTTTCCACTCCCACCACTGACGCCAGTCCCGTAGGTCCACTGGTCCATTGGTCGGCCGGAACACCAGCGCGCCGGGCACCAGATCGGCCGGATCGGCGCCCCGATACAACGCGGGATCGAGTTCCTGCTCGGCGACGGTGACGTACCCGGTGTCGCCGACGAACTCGGCGAACTGGCCGTTGGTGACCGGGTGCCGTTCGACCGCGAACGCGGCGACCGTCGCGGTGCGCACCGGCGCCTCTTCCGGATAGAAGCTCGTCGACCCCATCCGGAACGATCCGCCCGGCAAGTCGACGAGCTCGGTGAGCATGGCTTCAGGGTATGCCGACGGCGAAGTCCTCAATGAGGACCGTTACGGCGATCAGTCTTTCGCGAAGGCGCGCGCGAATTCTCGTTCCAAATCCACGTACGGCTTGCCCGAGACGTCGACATTAACCTGGGAAATGATGCCACCTGAGAACGAGAACGGCGCCTTATAGCTCCGCGAAACCGGCGAGCCGGTATTGCGCCCGATGCTGAGGCTGGCACCGGCGAGTCCGAACGTTCCCGGATGGATTCGCATGCCCTCGAGGGACGCCACCGCTGCATCGTCAATGAAGAGCGTGGCGACGCCGAGCGGGGTGTGGCTGCCCTCCACTGTTCCGGTGCGCTCATACGCGACACCAAAGGTGTGCTTGCCCAGCGGCACCGCACCCGACGACGACAGCTTCTGCTCATCCTCGCCCAAGAAGTTGTAGATGTAGTGAAGCCGTCCGTCTTGGACGAAGATGACATGCCCGCCATGTGCACCACCGTGCTTGAACACCACGCCCTCGTCGCCCGTGGTGTCGACCGTCACCTCGGCGATGATTGCGAAGGACCGACCGCGGATTTCGACGGCGGCCCCGATGCCGATATCCGCCGTGCCGGGATAGTACGAATACACGTCCCGTTCACCGCTCAGGTACGGCCGCCACCGGGTCATGGTTTCGATGATGTTCAGGTCGGCCAGCGGGAGCCCGTTGTATTTGGCGGCCTCGCTGGACCACAATGCCTTTAGCTCCTCGAGCTTGTCGGGATCCTCGGCGGCCCGGTCGTGGCACTGGCTGCGGTCGCCCTCGATGTGATACAGCTCCCAACGGTCCTTGTCGAACTGCGACCAGCCGGCCGGCGTCGCGGCGTGCACGGTGTTGGCGAACCAGCCGTTGTGCCAGATACCCCGGGTGCCCAACATCGTGTAGAACTGCGTCTCCTTGCCTGTGGGTGCAGCAGGATCATCAAGCGCCACTTTGAAACTCACACCGTCCAAAGGCTTCTGCGGAATGCCCTTGACGGTAGCGGGTGGGGTGATCTCGAGCAGGTCGTACACCGTCGGGGTGATATCGCAGACGTTGACGTAGTTGTCCCGCACCGCCCCGTGCGCCGCAATTCCCTTGGGCCAGGAAATTATTGCGGTGTCGGCGATGCCGCCCTCGTGCGAGGCGTAGCGCTTGAATAGCTTGTACGGCGTGTTGAACGCCATCGCCCAGCCGATCGGATAGTGATTGTAAGTCTCTGGCCCGCCCAGATTGTCCATGAGCTTCAGACCGTCTTCCACGGTGTCGATATAGCCGTTGAAGAACTTGACCTCGTTTACCGAGCCGTTCGGTCCGCCTTCGCCGCTGGCTCCGTTGTCGGAGATCACCACGATGATGGTGTTGTCGAGCTGGCAGGATTCCTCCAAATAGTCGAGTATGCGGCCAATTTGAGCATCGGTGTAGCTCATGAAGCCGGCGAACACCTCGGCCATCCGGCAGAACAGCCGCTTCTCGTCGTCGTTAAGCGAATCCCACGGCCGCACCGTGTCCTGTGGTGGCCACGCTTCGCCGTTTGGTCCCTTGACGTCGACGTAGGGGTTGATCGGAGACAGCTCGGTGTCCGGCGGGACGATGCCGAGTTTCTTCTGGTTCTCCAGCGCTATTTCGCGGTAGCGCTCGTAGCCCATGTCGAACTTGCCCGCGTACCTGTCGGCCCATTCCTTGAAGACATGGTGCGGAGCATGCCCGGCGCCCGGGCAGACATAGGAGAACCACGGCTTGTCCGGCGCGATCACCTTCGCGTCGCGGATGAATTCGATTGTCTTGTCGGCGATGTCCTTGGAGAGGTGATAGCCATCCTCGGGGGTAGCGGGCGGCGCCACGGGGTGGTTGTCGTACACGAGCTCGGGGTACCACTGGTCGGTCTCGCCGCCCATGAAGCCGTAGAACCGTTCGAAGCCTCGCGACAGCGGCCAGTGTCGTTTGGTGGACGCCAGATTGGATTCCTCCAGTGGCGTCAAGTGCCACTTGCCCACGCAGTAGGTGTTGTAGCCGCGCTCGGCGAGCACCTCCGAGAGCAGGGCGGTGTCGGCAGGGATCCGTCCGCTACAGTTCGGGAAACCGTCGGTGAACTCCTCGATGGTGGCCATCCCGACCGTGGTCGCGTTGCGACCGGTCAGCAGCGACGCCCGGGTAGGCGAGCACAGTGCCGTGGTGTGGAACTGCGACAGCCGCACGCCCCGCTCGGCGATGCGGCTCATAGTCGGCATCTCCACCAAACCGCCGAAGCAGTCCCACGTCGCGATGCCAGTGTCGTCCCACACCAAGTACAAGACGTTGGGCGCATCCTTCTTCGCCGACGGGGCCGCGTATGGACCCCAGTCCGGCTCGGAATTCCGAATGTCCAGCTCGATCTTGCCGTTGAACTCCGTTGCCATGGCCCGGGAGACTACACCGGTTACGTGTCGGTTAGCTGCGAAATTGACGACGGCGCTATTACCGGTTTCCGGTTCAGCCACCACTGCACCGCAAGCAGCGGGATCGTCCAGCCCAGCCAGGCGCCGACGCCGGCCACCGCCCATAGGAAGCGCTCCTCGTCGCCGCCAAACACGCTGTCCTGCAACGGGTGCAACGCGATGAAGAGCACGGGGGTCCAGATCCGGTTTGTGATGATCGACAGCGCGAGCGTCGCGCTGCGGATCATGTGGCGCCGGTGGTCGGCGAACCGCCGGTCCCGTCCGGCGAGGTACCCGTTGATCGTGAACCACAACCACAGGGACCCCAGGAACACATTGCTGGCCGCCAGGATCGGGCCGAACGGCGTCGCCGCACCGATGATCATCGCGCATCCGGCAGCCGGTATCGCGGTGAACACATAGACCCGGCCAACCCTGCGGTGCAGGGTCGGTCGACGCGCGCGCAGTCCCGGCCAGATCTGTGCCACCGCACACACCATCGCGACCGCGGCGAACATGACGTGACCCACCAGCAGCGGATAGTGCAGCCAAAAGGTGGCGGGCACGCGGGTGCCGCCGGTGAAGTATGGCGGCAACGAGAACACCAGGAAGATCACCACGATCACGGCGAGGGTCGGCGCCAGCCATTTTCTGCGGGTACGGCGGGATGCGTATGTCATACGCACATAGCGTACGGCATACGCAGAATGCCCGCTTGTCGATTACGCTGACCGT
This sequence comes from Mycobacterium sp., assembly GCF_050701515.1. Lineage (GTDB taxonomy): Bacteria > Actinomycetota > Actinomycetes > Mycobacteriales > Mycobacteriaceae > Mycobacterium. Next base: position 9,255 of record NZ_JBOGDB010000288.1, read on the forward strand.
GATGACCCGACGTGAGGAGCCGCTACCCCGCGCGCTGGAGATGCTGTGGGGCGACGCTCCGCCTGCTCGACGTTCCCGCGGGCTGAGCCGCGACGGGATCGTCGCGGCCGCCATCGAGTTGGCCGATGCGGATGGCCTCGGTGCCTTGTCGATGGCCCGGCTGGCCGAGCGACTCGGCTGCGGCACCATGTCGCTCTACCGGCACGTGGCCAGCAAGGACGAGCTAGTGGTCTTCATGCTGTCGACTGCTCCGGGGCCACCGCCGTCACCACCCGACGGTAACTGGCGACAAGGCCTGTCCGAGTGGGCCGTCGGGCTCTGGCAGATCTATCACCGCCACCCGTGGATTCTGCAAGCTGCGGCGGCCGGCCCGCCCGCCGACCCGGGACAGCTGGCGTGGCTGAACGCCGGCCTGGCTGCGTTGGGCGGTACGGGTCTGAGCGAACGTGACAAGCTCGCGGCGGTGATGGTGATACTGCATTACGTCCGCGGCGCGGCGGCGCTGGACAACGAAGCCGGGTACATCGAACGCCCCGACTATCCCGGTCTGCTCCGGCGGCTGATCGACCCGGAGCGTTTCCCGGCGCTGTCGGCTGCGCTCGACGATGGGGTGTTCGACATGGCCGGCGATGACCACCTTGCCGACTTTCACGCTGGTCTGCGTCAACTTCTGGACGGCATCGCCGTCAGGATGTCCTAGGCCCAGGACAGAACGCGGTCGGCGAGGTCGGGACCGCAGTCCTCTTGAACGAAGTGGCTGCCGTTGATGCGGGCATGTGGCTGACCGGTAGCGCCCGGGACATGTTCGATAAGGGGACGGTCCGCGCGCCCGAGGATCGGGTCGCGGGCACCGAAGACGCACAGGAACGGCTTCTCCCACCGGCCGAGGGCGTCCCACGCGGCGCGGTTCGCCGGTATCGCGGGATCGTCGGGTTCGGTTGGCACCAGCTGTGGGAATGCGCGCGCCCCGGCTTGAAAAGCCTTGTTGGGGAAGGGCGCATCGTAACCGGCGCGCACGTCGGCGGGCACCTTGGTAACGGTGCCGACGGACACGATACGCCCGGCCGGCAGCACCGGGGAGTAGCGCGCGAACGCGCGCCAGGTGCGGAAGGCAAAGTTCGCGGGCGCTTGGCCGGCGGGCAAGAAACCGTTCGCGACGACGATGCGTGCGATGCGGTCGCTCTGCTCGGCGGCGATGCGCAGGCCGATCAACGATCCCCAGTCCTGCACGAAGATTGTGACGTCACGCAAGTCGAGAGTTTCGAGCCACGATGTCACCCACTCGACATGGCGCAGGTAGGTGTAATCCTCGATACGCCTGGGTTTGTCGGAGCGGCCGAAGCCGATCAGGTCGGGCGCAAGCACGCGACGGCCGCCGTCGACGAGCGGCGGAATCATGGTGCGGTACAGGTAACTCCACGTCGGCTCGCCGTGCAGCAGCACGATCGGCGAGCCGTCGGACGGGCCTTCGTCGACGTAGTGCATCCGCAGTTTCTGGGTGTCAATGGCGGCGACGTCGACGTAGTGCGGCGCGAACGGGTAGCCGGGCAGGTTCTCGAAGCGAGCATCGGGCGTCTGCAAGACATCCATGGCTGACTCCTCGCATCGGAGCTGTTGCTGGCTACTTGGCCTTTTCGAGGATGTCGACGAGCCGCCAGCGCTTGGTGGCCGACAGCGGACGAGTCTCCATCAGCGACACCCGGTCGCCGATGCCGGCGATACCGTTCTCGTCGTGCGCCTTCACCTTCGTGGTGGTGCGGATGATCTTGCCGTACAGCGGGTGCTTCACCCGGTCCTCAAGCTCGACCACGATGGTCTTCTGCATCTTGTCGCTCACCACGTAGCCGATGCGGGTCTTGCGACGCCCACGCGGCTTCTCGGTGCGCGGAGTGTGCTTGGGACCTGCCTCACCCTTCGGCGCAGCCTTTTTCGCGGGCGCCGCTTTCGTCGCGGCCTTGGTTGCTTTCTCTGCCATCACGATTCCTCATCGGTGGGTCCGGAAGCCAGACCCAGCTCACGTTCGCGCAGCACGGTGTACATGCGCGCAATCTCCTGCCGCACCACCCGCAGCCGACGGTTGTTGGGCAGTTGACCGGTCGCCATTTGGAAGCGCAGGTTGAACAGCTCTTCCTTGGACTCGCGCAGCCGGTCCTGCAAGTCTTCGTCGGTCAGTTCGCGCAGCTCACCCGGCGTCACTCCCACTGCCATCAGAACTGCTCCTCTCGGGTGACGATGCGTGCCTTGATCGGCAACTTGTGGATTGCCCGGGTAAGTGCCTCCCGTGCGGTCTTCTCATCTGGGTAGCTCAGTTCGAACAGCACCCGGCCGGGCTTGACATTGGCCACCCACCACTCGGGTGAACCCTTACCCGAACCCATGCGGGTTTCGGCCGGCTTCTTGGTCAGCGGGCGGTCCGGGAAGATGTTGATCCACACCTTGCCGCCACGCTTGATGTGCCGGTTGATGGCGATACGAGCGGACTCGATCTGCCGGTTGCTGACGTAGGCGTGCTCCAGTGCCTGGATGCCGTACTCACCGAAGCTCACCGTCGTGCCACCGCTGGCGATGCCGCGCTGCCTCGGGTGGTGTTGCTTACGGTGCTTGACCTTGCGGGGAATCAACATGAGTCAGCTCTCCGTGCTTTCAGTTGGCTCCGAAGCAGGGTTGGCCTCGGGCGCAGCCTCGGCAGCGGCACCGGCAGCGGCTTCGGTTCCGGCTGCGGCCTCGGCAACTGCCGGTGCCTCCTCCGCACCCGATGCGGCGCGACCGGCGTCGGTGCTCGTCGCGGTGGTACCC
>NZ_JBOGDB010000289.1:0-2195 GCF_050701515.1 Mycobacterium sp.
CCCTGGATCTCCCGGATGATTGGCGTCAACCACGACATGCCGCGGAAGTGCGACAGCGGATCCGGCTCCGGGGCGAAATGTGCCACCTCGTCAGGCAGGTAGAGCCGCGCGGAGCCCTCGCTGCCCATCGGCATGTACATGAACCCGATCAGTTCGGCGTCCTCGGCGACCGCCGGGTTGTCTGGCTCCAGCCGCGACCCCATCACGATCGACACCCAGTCCGGCCGCATCATGTGCAGCCGGTCGCCGCGGCGCAGCACGTAGGAGTTCCCGCCGATGTCGGCGTGCTGGATCATCCGTGCGAGCAGCTCCGCGGTCGTGCCGCTCGGCCACGGCCGCTCGAGCAGCCGCAGTGAGCTCATGCCGAACAGCTCGCCGGTCTTGTCCCGCCGGTACTTGAACGACGCCTGCGAGAACACGGCCTTGCGGATCTTCATTGCCCCGTACACCACGGGGTTCGCCGCGAACAGCGTCGCCGCGAACTGCGCGAACCCGAACGCCGGGTCCTCCCGGTCGCCGCGGATCGTCTGCTGCAACCCCATCCCGGACTGCGACACCAGCCCGATGAGCTCGGACAGCGACATCCGGAACTCGCCACCAGGCGCTGGCGGGTTGATGCGCCGGACCGCGCGTTCCCAGAGCCTCACGTCCGGCCCTTCCGGTCGGGCACGTCGAGCGCGAGCACACCGGCGAGGAGCAGGACGACCGCGGCCGCGAGCACCGCGGCGCGCGGCGAGTACAGGGCGATCCCGCCGACGAGCGCGAGCACGCCGAGCAGCAACAACAGCAGCGCCTGACGGTTCACCTGGCCGATTCCTTCCGAAGCCGCGTGACGAAGCAGGGCAGCAGCGCTGCCCAGGTCCGTTCGGCATCACGACGCTCATGCCAGCCCGGCAGAACAACCACGTCCGGATTGGTCCAGCCGCGCACCGACTGTGGCGTGCCGTAGATGACCCGACGAGCAGGCAGCCCGCGTGTCCAGGCGAAGTCCTCGGCGGCGTGCGATGTCGCGGCGAGAACGATCAGCCGAAGCCCCTCATCGCGAGCCCGGTCGACGGCGGGCCCGATCGGCCCACACTCGATGCCCTCCGGGCCGACCTTGACGGCCACCGGCTCATCGGCGGCCGCCGGAAGAACAATCGCCTGACGGTTCACCCGTTCACCCCCGGATCTTGTGGCGGCATCGGCTTCGGTGGCATCCGTTTCGGCGGATACGCCCACCCCAGGCGGATCAGGTCGTCGACGAGCCGTTCGTAGGGATCCCCGTCCTCGCCCTTCCACCACGAGTCCGGCGCGTTGACCTTGATCTGGTCGGCCAGCTCGCGGCGGTACTCCGGGTTGAGGTCAGCCACCGTCGCCCCGAAGGTCCGCCGCACGTTCCCGTGCCATGGCCGAGAAGACGCTCGGCGGCAGCCGAGGACCGTCGGCCGGCCAGCTGTCGATCGTGTCGGCGAAGCTGGCGAGCGCGGCGGCCGCAACGTGCCTCTCGACCAGTTCCACACTGGCGTCCGGCGCCACGAAGAGGACAGCGACATGCTCGCCCACGAGGTCACGGATATGAGCCGCCAGCTCGGGCACCTGCTCCGGCCCCACGCCGTCGGCACGCACTACCAGCACGTCACCCGGCTTCGGCTCCAGCTTGCGCACCTCGCCGACCACATCCACGCGCGCCTCGAGCTCGGCTATCCGCTGGCGTGCACCGTCCTCGTCGAACACGCCGCAGAGGTCGCACACGAGTTGGTCATCGGTGCGCGTGTGCGAGCTGAACTCACCGTGCCGCGAGATGCATTCACTCACCAAGCCACCGAAGCCTTTCCATCACCGCAGGAAGAACGCACCCGGATGCGCGTTCGGGTCCCAACACAACGTCGCCGCGAAGAACGGGCAAATGTCCGCAGTGGACGCCTCACGCGACCACACCATCCGGTCACCGGCCGCCTTCTGCGCCAACCCAGCGACCGCCTTCTCCATCGCCTGCCAGAACGGCCCGCGCCGAGCGAACGTCACCCTGCGGTCCGCGATGTCGTCGTAGATCCGCCCGCACTGCTTCGCCACCTCGGCCGGCTGCAGCGCCGCCACCTGCACGCCGCGTTCGCGCAGATCCTTCGCCATGTACGCGATCGGGCCGCCCTCGTCGACGACGACGACGCCCTCCCACTTCAACGCCAACTCGGCCGCCCGGTCGACCATCCACC
>NZ_JBOGDB010000290.1:0-4277 GCF_050701515.1 Mycobacterium sp.
ACCCCCGGCCGCGAGCGCCCGATCGGCCCGCCGCATGGTTGCGGCGGCCCGCGGGGACTCCGGGCGGAGGTGGTGGACGCTGACCGGTGTGGCAGTGGTCGCCGCCTTCGCGGTGTGTGTGTTGTACCTCGTGTTTCAGACCGGCCAGGGCGATCGCAACTCCGCCGGACCGGGCAGCGGCTACCGGCACGTGGCCGGCGCGCCCGGGGCCGGCGCCGCCGCACCGCCCTTCACCCTCGCCGCCAGCACCGGCAAACCTGTCGCGCTCTCCGATTTCAGGGGCCGCTCGGTGCTGCTGTACTTCCAGGAAGGGCTGTCGTGTCAGCCGTGCTGGGACCAGATCGGCGACCTCGAGCAAAACCAGGCCGCGCTGAAAGCCGCCGGGGTGGACGCGGTCGTCTTATCACCACCGACCCGGCGAACCTGGTCGCCCGCAAGGTGACCGACGAGAAGCTCTTGACGCCGGTGCTGTCCGACCCGGACCTGCAGGTCTCCCGGGCGTATCAGGCGAACAAGTACGGGATGATGGGCGACATGCGCGACGGGCACAGCTTCGTCCTCGTCGGCCCCGACGGGGTGATCCGCTGGCGCGCAGACTACGGCGGCGCACCCGACTACACCATGTTCCTGCCCACCGACAAGATCCTGGCCGACCTCAACACCGAACGCACACCATGACCGGCCCTGTCGACATCACCTTGCTCACCCAAACCTCGTGCGGCCTCTGCGATGTCGCCAAGGAGATCTTGACCCGCATCGGCCAGGAGCATCCGCTGCGGGTCACCGAGATCGACCTTGCCAGCCCACAGGGCCGCGAACTGGCGGCCGCCGCGGGGCTGCTGTTCGCCCCCGGAGTGCTGCTCGACGGCCAACCCTTCTCCCACGGCAGGCTCTCGGAACGCAAACTGCGCCGCGCCCTAGTAGTCCGTCAGCGAGCGGGTTCTCTATCCGATCGAGGATGAGGGCAACCCAGCGGCCTCACCGATCGGTGTCCGGCCTCGGCTCGGGTCGCGGCACCGTGCCGGAGTCGATTTGATCCTGGGCGCGCAGAACCCGAACCTGCTCCTGTAGGTCCGCGATCTCCCGGTCGAGCCCGCCCGGCTGCGTGTCACTCCCCGCACAATGCCCACGGCCTCGAAGCATTGGGCGCACACACATGAGATAGGTCACCGTGATCGCGGCCGCCGCGACCAACAAGGCGAACGCCGTCGACATCAGGACCTTCTATTCGCGCGTTCGGCGGTCAGCCGGTCCACCTCGGCACGCAACCCGGCGAGCTGCCGCGCGGCGTCAGAATCGGACGCACTGGCCGATGTGTCGGTCTTGGATCCGCGCATCATCAACCACATCATCAGCCCCATCCCGACCGGGCAGGCCAAGATCGCGAAACCGTAAAACAGTGACTCCATGAATCCTCCTGGAGAGCCGTGATGCGGCGCACCCGGTGTCGCCATTGTCATCACTCGTCAGTATATCTACTATCTGCGTACGGAGACAGTAGAAAGATCTCTCCGGTCACGCCGGAGGCGTGGCGTGCCCACTCTTCAGCCGGTCTGCACCTCGCTGCCGCGGACCGCACTGAGCGAACAGGAACAGTGATCCCCATGCGTGTCCTGCTGACACTCGTGCGGTGTGGCCGTCGATGCCGGACCCATGCGGGATCGCTGGCCGCAGTGCTGGTGCTCACGCTCAGCGTCGCGGGGTGCGCGACCGGCGCCGATTCCGTTGCACAGGGCGGAACATTCGACTTCGTGTCGCCGGGCGGGAAGGTCGACATCTTCTACGACCCGCCGGACTCGCGTAGCACGATCGGTGACCTAACGGGTCCGGACTTGTGGACCGACCAGCCGATTCACGTATCCGACTTCGCCGGCAAGGTGGTCGTGATCAACGTCTGGGGATCATGGTGCGCTCCGTGCCGCACCGAGACCCCCGAACTCGAGAAGGTATTCACCGAAACCGCCCCGCGCGGAGTGCAATTCTTGGGCATCGACGTGCGCGACAACCGGGATGCCGCTCGCGATTTCGTCACCGACCGCCACGTCACCTACCCGTCGATCTACGACCCCGCCATGCGCAGTCTGATCGCCCTGGGCAAGAACTATCCGACCAGCGTCGTCCCGACCACCATGGTCCTTGACCGCCGGCACCGAGTGGCGGCGGTGTTCCTGCGCGCGCTGCTGGCCGAGGACCTGCAGCCGGTGGTGGAGCGCGTGGCGGCCGAACGATGACGCTGGCCGCAGGGATCGGCTCCAGTTTCCAGACGCTGGCCGCGACCGGACCGCTGCTATTGGCGTTGGGTGCCGTTTTCCTGGCCGGCATGGTGTCGTTCGCGTCCCCGTGCTGTGTGCCGCTGGTGCCGGGCTACCTGTCCTACCTGGCGTCGGTGGCCGGCACCGACTCCCCGCCGGTGACCGCCGACCCCGCTGTCGTGGATCGGTCCGGCCGCTGGCGAGTCACCGGCGCCGCCACCCTGTTCGTCGCCGGGTTCACCGTAGTGTTCGTATTGGGCACCGCCTCGGTGTTCGGACTGATCGGAGTACTAACCGTCAACCGCGAACTGCTCCAGCGCATCGGCGGCGCGCTGACCATCGTCATGGGGTTGACGTTCGTCGGGCTGATTCCGGCCCTGCAGCGCGACATCCGATTCCAGCCGCGCCAGGTCTCGTCCGTGGCTGGGGCGCCGATGCTGGGGGCAGTGTTCGGGCTGGGGTGGACCCCGTGCCTGGGACCCACCCTCGCCGGGGTGCTCTCGGTGGCGGCCGGCACCCAGGGCACCACCGCCGCGCGGGGGGTGGTGTTGATCATCGCCTACTGCCTCGGTCTGGGGCTGCCGTTCATCATGTTGGCATACGGATCCACCACTGCCTTGCGCGGGTTGGGATGGTTGCGGCGCCACGCCCGTACGATCCAGGTGTTCGGCGGCCTCATGCTGATCGCGGTCGGTTTCGCTTTGGTGACCGGGGCGTGGGAGTTGTTCGTCGGGTGGCTGCGCGGCCAATTCGTCAGCAATACAGTGCTGCCCATATGACGACTGGGCGTCGTCGAATTCCGCGTACACTTTCTACTGTCTACGTACGTAAGCCGTAGGCAGGTAGAGGAGGAGGTCACCCATGAGCCGCCGTGACGCACTCGTTGACGCCGAGTGGGTTCAGGCGCACCTGGATGACTCGAACGTCGTCCTGGTCGAGGTCGATGAGGATGTGTCGGCCTTCGACACCGGCCACATCCAAAACGCCGTGAAAATCGACTGGAAGGCCGAGCTGCAGGATCCGATCCGGCGCGATTTCGTCGACAAGGCCGGATTCGAAGGGCTGCTGAGCGCAAAGGGCATCGGCAATGATGACACCGTGATCCTGTACGGCGGCAACAACAATTGGTTCGCCGCCTACGCCTACTGGTACTTCATGGTGTATGGGCATGATGCGGTCAAGCTGCTCGACGGGGGCCGCAAGAAGTGGGAACTCGACGGGCGTGACTTCACCACCGAAGTGCAGAAGCGGGCGACTACGCAATACACCGCGCGGGAGCCGCGCACCGACATCCGCGCGTTTCGCGACGAGGTGTTGGCGGCGATTGGGCGCTGCAACCTCATCGATGTGCGCAGCCCGCAGGAGTACTCCGGAGAATTGCTCGCACCCGCGCACCTGCCCCAGGAGGCCGCCCAACGCGGCGGGCACATACCGACGGCAAGCAACATCCCGTGGTCCAAGGCCGCCAACGAGGACGGTACGTTCAAGTCCAACGACGAGCTAAAGGCGCTCTACACCGACGCCGGCGTCGACCTCGGCACCGACACCATCGCCTACTGCCGCATCGGTGAGCGCAGCGCCCACACTTGGTTCGCGCTGCACGAACTGCTTGAGGAAGAGCGGGTCAGAAATTATGACGGCTCGTGGACCGAATACGGATCGCTTGTCGGTGTTCCCATCGCAAAGGGTGCCTGACCACGCGAGTGCCCAGCCCGCACCCGTCCCGGGTCAGGTTCCTGACGGAAATCGGAGCGTGCCGGGGGTCTCACCGAGCTGCGGAATGCCGTAGATCAGGGCGATCTCGTCGTGTGCGCCGAACATGATCGCCGCTGGATCGCCGCTGCGCGGTCAGCCATTGACATACACCCGCACGGTGTTGCCATCGGCGGCGCAACGCGCCGATGTTGTCGGCCGACAAGCTCACCCCACTCGGAGAAAAACTCGCCGAGGCTGAACTGCCGCTTCGCCGGAGCCTCAATGTGGCTCAGCCCGGTGTCGTCGTGGGTGTGCAGCGGGCTCATGGCG
>NZ_JBOGDB010000291.1:0-9919 GCF_050701515.1 Mycobacterium sp.
CCGTCCGATCGTGGAGGCGGTCGCCGCCCGCGGCGCGGCCGCCGCGCTGGAGTTCGGCGAGTCGTTCGACGGTGTGCGGCCCCCGCAGGTCCGCGTACCGGCCGCCGAGCTGCAGACCGCACTCGACGGGTTGTCATCGAACGTCCGCGCGGCGCTGCGGGTCGCCATCGAGCGGGCCCGCGCCGTGCACGCCGACCAGCGGCGCACCGACACCACGACGACGCTGGCGCCCGGCGCCACGGTCACCGAGCGCTGGGTCCCGGTCGAACGGGTCGGGCTGTACGTGCCGGGCGGCAACGCGGTCTACCCGTCCAGCGTGGTGATGAACGTGGTGCCCGCCCAGACCGCCGGGGTGGACTCGCTGGTGATCACCAGCCCACCGCAGGCCGAGTTTGACGGGCTGCCGCACCCCACCATCCTGGCCGCCGCCCGTCTGCTCGGCGTCGACGAGGTGTGGGCCGTGGGCGGCGCGCAGGCCGTGGCGCTGCTGGCGTACGGCGGAACCGACACCGACGGCGCGGAACTGGCACCGGTCGACATGGTCACCGGCCCGGGCAATATCTATGTGACTGCGGCCAAGCGGATCTGCCGCTCGGAGATCGGCATCGACGCCGAGGCCGGCCCCACCGAGATCGTCATCCTGGCCGACCACACCGCCGATCCCGGGCATGTGGCCGCCGACCTGATCAGTCAGGCCGAGCACGACGAGATGGCCGCCAGCGTGCTGGTCACCCCGAGCGCCGAGCTCGCCGACGCCACCGAGCGTGAACTGGCCACGCAGCTCGAAACGACGGTGCATCGCGAACGCGTGACCGCCGCGCTGACCGGGCGCCAGTCGGCGATCGTGCTCGTCGACGACCTGGACGCCGGCATTCAGACCGTGAACGCCTATGCCGCCGAGCACCTGGAGATCCAGACCATCGACGCGCCCGGTGTCGCGGCCCGGATCCGTTCGGCCGGTGCGATCTTCGTCGGCGCGTGGTCGCCGGTCAGCCTCGGCGACTACTGCGCGGGCTCCAATCACGTGCTCCCGACCGCGGGCTGTGCCCGGCACTCCAGCGGACTGTCGGTGCAGACCTTCCTGCGCGGCATCCACGTCGTCGACTACACGGAGGCGGCGCTCAAAGACGTGACCGGGCATGTGATCACGCTGTCCGAGGCGGAGAATCTGCCGGCCCATGGCGAGGCGGTGCGCCGGAGGTTCGAACGGTGATGAGCGGCTCGCGCGAAGAACAGACAACATCGACCGACACTCCCGGACGCCGCGTGACGCTGGCCGACCTGCCGTTGCGCGATGACCTGCAAGGCAGGGTTCCCTACGGCGCACCGCAACTCGCGGTGCCGGTGCGGCTGAACACCAACGAGAACCCGCACCCGCCAACCCAAGCCCTGGTGGACGACGTAGCGAGTTCGGTCCGCGCCGTCGCGGGCGATCTGCATCGCTATCCCGACCGCGATGCGGTGGCGCTGCGCACCGACCTGGCCGCGTACCTGACCGCCCAGACCGGTGTCGAGGTCGGCGTGGAAAACCTGTGGGCCGCCAACGGTTCCAACGAGGTCCTGCAGCAGCTACTGCAGGCGTTCGGCGGTCCGGGCCGCAGCGCGATCGGCTTCGTGCCGTCGTATTCGATGCACCCGATCATCGCGGGTGGCACCCAGACCGAGTGGCTGGTCGCCAACCGTGCCGACGACTTCAGCCTCGATGCCGAGGTCGCGGTGCACGCGATCAAGGAGCACAATCCCGACATCGTTTTCGTCGCGAGCCCGAACAACCCGTCGGGCCAAAGCGTTTCACTCGACGAATTACGCCGGCTGCTCGAAGCCATGACCACCGGAATCCTGATCCTCGACGAGGCCTACGGTGAGTTCTCGTCGCAGCCGAGCGCGATCAACCTCGTCGGCGAGTTTCCGACCAAGCTCGTCGTGACCCGCACCATGAGCAAGGCCTTCGCGTTCGCCGGCGGCCGGCTGGGTTATCTGATCGCCGCCCCCGCGGTGGTCGACGCCATGCTGCTGGTGCGGCTGCCGTACCACCTGTCATCGATCACTCAGGCCGCCGCCCGCGCCGCGCTGCGGCACGCCGACGACACCTTGGCCAGCGTCGCAAAGCTGATCGACGAACGTGAGCGTGTGACGGAAGCATTGACTGGCATCGGATTTCGAGTGATCCCCAGCGATGCGAACTTCGTGTTGTTCGGCGAATTCACCGACGCACCGGCGACCTGGCGGCGCTACCTGGACGCCGGCATCTTGATCCGCGACCTCGGTATCCCCGGTTACCTGCGCGCCACCATCGGACTGGCCGTGGAGAACGATGCGCTGCTGGACGCCAGCGCACGGATAGGAGCACAGTGACCAAGCACCGTCGCGCGAAAGTCGAACGCAAGACCAAGGAATCCGACATCGTCGTCGAGCTCGACCTGGACGGCAGCGGCGTCGTCGACGTCGACACCGGTGTTCCGTTCTACGACCACATGCTGCACTCGCTGGGCAGCCACGCCAGCTTCAACCTGACCGTCCGCGCCACCGGCGACGTCGAGATCGAGGGACACCACACCATCGAGGACACCGCGATCGTGCTGGGCCAGGCGCTGCGCGAGGCGCTCGGCGACAAGAAGGGCATCCGCCGGTTCGGCGACGCGTGGATCCCGATGGACGAAACGCTCGCGCACGCCGCCGTCGACGTGTCCGGGCGCCCGTACTGCGTGCACACCGGCGAGCCGGAACACATGCTGCACACCACGATTGCGGGCTCGGAGGTCCCGTACCACACCGTGGTCAACCGGCACGTGTTCGAGACCATCGCGATGAACGCGCGCATCGCGCTGCACGTGCGGACGCTGTACGGCCGCGACCCGCACCACATCACCGAGGCGCAATACAAGGCGGTGGCCCGCGCGCTGCGTCAGGCCGTCGAGTTCGATCCCAGGGTGACGGGCGTGCCGTCCACCAAAGGCACACTGTGACAAGGAAGTCGGTCGTTGTCCTGGACTACGGTTCCGGCAACCTGCGGTCGGCTCAGCGGGCATTGCAGCGCGCCGGCGCCGACGTCGAGGTGACGCCCGACGCCGACGCGGCCGCATCGGCAGACGGGCTGGTGGTGCCCGGTGTCGGCGCGTTCCACGCGTGCATGGACGGGCTGCGGGGCATCGGCGGGGACAAGATCATCGCCGAGCGGGTATCCGCCGGACGGCCGGTGCTCGGGGTGTGTGTCGGCATGCAGATCCTGTTCGCGCGCGGCGTGGAATTCGGGGTCGAGGCGCAGGGTTGCGGCCAATGGCCCGGCGCCGTCGTCCGCCTCGACGCCCCGGTGATCCCGCACATGGGCTGGAACGTCGTCGACGCCGCGGCGGGCAGCGCGCTGTTCAAGGGCCTGGACCCGACCACCCGGTTCTACTTCGTGCACTCGTATGCCGCGCAGGCCTGGGAGGGCAACCCCGACGCGCTTTTGACCTGGGCCACCCATCATGTGCCGTTCCTCGCCGCCGTCGAGGATGGACCGCTGGCCGCCACCCAGTTCCACCCGGAGAAGAGCGGCGATGCCGGCGCCACGCTCCTGACCAATTGGGTGTCGGACCTGTGAGGACGCTAGGTTGTCCGCCGTGCCGTTGATTCTCTTGCCCGCCGTCGACGTGGTTGACGGCCGTGCCGTGCGGCTGGTGCAGGGGCAGGCCGGCAGCGAAACCGAGTACGGCTCCGCGCTGGACGCCGCGATGGGTTGGCAGCGCGGCGGCGCCGAATGGATCCATTTGGTCGACTTGGATGCCGCGTTCGGCCGAGGGTCGAACCGCGAATTGCTGGCCGAGGTCGTCGGCAAGCTCGATGTTGCCGTAGAGCTCTCCGGCGGCATCCGTGACGACGAATCGCTGAAGGCCGCGCTGGCTACCGATTGCGCGCGGGTGAATCTCGGCACCGCGGCGCTGGAGAACCCGGAGTGGTGTGCGCGGATGATCGCCGAGCACGGCGACGCGGTGGCCGTCGGGCTGGACGTACGCATCGTCGACGGCGAGCACCGGCTGCGCGGCCGAGGCTGGGAGACCGACGGCGGCGACCTGTGGCCGGTGCTGGAACGCCTTGACAACCAGGGATGTTCGCGATTCGTCGTCACCGACGTCACCAAGGACGGCACCCTGACCGGGCCGAATCTCGAGCTATTGGCCGGTGTCGCCGAACGCACCGAGGCCCCGGTGATCGCATCGGGCGGTGTGTCAAGCCTCGACGACCTGCGCGCCATCGCCACCCTCACCGGCAGCGGAGTGGAGGGCGCGATCATCGGAAAGGCGTTGTATGCCGGGCGATTCACGCTGCCGCAGGCGCTGGCCGCGGTAAGGCAGTAGGCGGCGATGGCGCTCAGCAAGGCCGACCTCGCGGTTCGCATCATCCCGTGCCTGGACGTCGACGAGGGCCGGGTGGTCAAGGGCGTCAACTTCGAAAACCTCCGCGACGCCGGCGATCCCGTCGAACTCGCCGCGGCCTATGACCGGGAGGGCGCCGACGAGCTGACATTCCTTGACGTGACAGCGTCGTCGTCGGGGCGAGCCACCATGCTGGAGGTGGTGCAGCGCACCGCCGAGCAGGTGTTCATCCCGCTGACCGTCGGCGGCGGGGTGCGTTCGGTCGCCGACGTCGACGTGCTGCTGCGCGCGGGTGCCGACAAGGTCGCCGTCAACACCGCGGCGATCGCGCGCCCGGAACTGCTGGCCGAGCTTGCCCGCCAGTTCGGCTCGCAGTGCATCGTGCTGTCGGTCGACGCCCGCACGGTTCCGCAGGATTCGGAACCGACGCCGTCGGGTTGGGAGGTGACCACGCACGGCGGACGACGCGGCACCGGCATCGACGCCGTCGAATGGGCGGCCCGCGGTGCCGAGCTCGGGGTGGGGGAGATCCTGCTGAATTCGATGGACTTCGACGGCACCAAGGCCGGATTCGACCTGCCGATGCTGCGGGCCGTGCGCGGCGCCGTCACCGTGCCGGTGATCGCCAGTGGTGGAGCGGGCGTGAAGGAACATTTCGCTCCTGCCGTTGTTGCAGGTGCCGACGCCGTGCTGGCCGCCAGCGTTTTCCACTTCCGGGAGCTGACCATCGGCGAGGTGAAGGCGGCGATGGCGGCAGAAGGGATCGTCGTCCGATGAGCGCTTGCGCGAAGAGCAGAGGGCCGAGATGACACTCGATGCGAACATTGCGTCGCGGCTCAAGCGCGACGCCAACGGGCTGGTCACCGCGGTCGCGCAGGAGCGCGACACCGGCGCGGTGCTGATGGTGGCGTGGATGGACGACCTCGCGCTGGCCCGCACGCTGGAGACCCGCAAGGCGACGTATTACTCGCGCTCGCGCGGCGAGCACTGGGTCAAGGGCGAGACGTCTGGCCACACCCAGCACGTGCACTCGGTGCGGCTGGACTGCGACGGTGACACGGTGCTGCTGGAGGTCGACCAGGTCGGCGCCGCCTGCCACACCGGCGACCACACTTGCTTCGACGCCGACGTGCTGCTCGGGCCGGAGGATTAGTTTCGAATGCCGGCACCTCGGTAAACCTCTGGGTATGTCCCTCCCCGTCGCCGTCGGGTCGGGCGGCACAGAATTGCTCGGCGACCTCGAGGTCCCGCCGAATTCCGTTGGCCTGGTCGTCTTCGCTCATGGAACGGGCAGTTCCCGCTTCAGCCCCCGCAATCGCCTCGTTGCTCAGCTGCTGAGGGACGACGGCTTCGCCACCCTGCTACTGGACCTGCTCACCGAGAGTGAGGAACAGACCGATCTGCGAACCGGCGAACTCCGGTTCGACGTCGGCTTGCTCGCCGACCGCGTGCTCTCGGCGCTCGACCGAATGCGCGAACACCAGGCCGTTAAGGGCCTTCCGGTGGGGCTGTTCGGTGCGAGCACCGGCGCCGCGGCGGCCCTGATCGCCGCCGCCGGAGACCAGTCGGTGCGGGCTGTGGTGTCGCGTGGTGGCCGGCCGGATCTCGCCGGCGACGCCCTGCATGACGTCGAAGCGCCGACGCTGATGATCGTTGGCGGCCGAGATCCCCGGATCCTCGAGGCGAATCGTCTGGCCAGTCGCGAAATGTCGGCGGACCAACACATCGAGGTGATTCCCGGCGCCACGCATCTTTTCGAAGAGCCCGGCGCGCTGGAGCGGGTCGCCGAGCTTGCCGCCGCCTGGTTTACGCGGTATGTCCGTCATTGATATGTGGGCACCCATCGTGCCCTCCGCCGAGATCGCCTGCCACTTCAGCCGTCGGGCGGTGCACCCAATTCTGCGTGAGGGCTGTGATTCTCGGCGCGCAACGACCCTGACGCAGAAATCAACGAAAATCGCGACGGCTTACGCGCTCTGCCGCTGCCGCAGAACCTCCAGCGCCTTGTCGGCGTGCGTGTCCATGCTGAACTCGCTGGAGATGACATCGAGCACGGTCCCGTCGGTGTCGATGACGAACGTCGTCCGCTTGACCGGCATCAGCTTGCCGAGCAGCCCGCGCTTGACGCCGAACTGGCTGGCGACCTTGCCGTCGGAGTCGGACAGCAGCGGATAGTCGAAGTTCTGGGTGTCGGCGAACTTCGCCTGCTTGGCGACCGGATCGGTGCTGATGCCGACACGCGAGGCGCCGACGGCGGCGAACTCGCCGGCGAGGTCGCGGAAGTGGCAGGCCTCCTTGGTACAGCCGGGTGACATCGCCGCGGGATAGAAGAACAACACGATGGGGCCGTCGGCGAGCAAAGCCGAGAGGCTTCGCGCCGCGCCCGTCTGGTCTGGCAATTCGAACTCTGCTACCCGGTCACCACGTTTCATGGACGTCACGCTACGCCGGTCGCCGGTCGCCGGTCTGGGAGGATTAGAACGTGCAATCGACCGCCAACCTCGCTGTCACCACGTCGCGCGAGGACTTCCGGGCGCTGGCCGCCGAGCACCGAGTGGTGCCGGTGACCCGAAAGGTGCTGGCCGACAGCGAGACGCCGCTGTCGGCGTACCGCAAGCTGGCCGCCAACCGTCCGGGCACGTTCTTGCTGGAATCGGCCGAGACCGGCCGGTCCTGGTCGCGGTGGTCGTTCATCGGCGCCGGTGTCCCGTCCGCGCTGACGGTCCGCGACGGCGAGGCGGTATGGCTGGGCGTCACGCCGCAGGACGCGCCGCGCGGCGGCGATCCGCTACAGGCACTGCGGGCCACGCTGGAGCTGCTGGAGACCGCGGCGCTGCCCGGCTTGCCACCGCTGTCGTCGGGGTTGGTCGGCTTCTTCGCCTACGACCTGGTGCGTCGGCTGGAACGGCTGCCCGAACTGGCCGTCGACGACCTCAACCTGCCGGACATGCTGCTGCTGCTGGCCACCGACGTCGCCGCCGTCGACCACCACGAGGGCACCATCACCCTGATCGCCAACGCGGTGAACTGGAACGGCACCGACGAGCGCGTCGACTGGGCCTACGACGACGCCGTCGCGCGGCTGGACGTGATGACCGAGGCGCTCGGCAAGAACTTGTCGTCCACGGTGGCCACCTTCAGCCGGCCCGAACCGCTGCACCGCGCGCAGCGCACCATCGACGAATACGGGCAGATCGTCGAGCGGCTGGTCGGTGAAATCGAGGCGGGCGAGGCGTTCCAGGTGGTGCCGTCGCAACGGTTCGAGATGGACACCGACGCCAACCCCATCGACGTCTACCGGATGCTGCGGGTGTCCAATCCCAGCCCGTACATGTACCTGCTGAATGTGCCCAACGAGTCTGGCGGACTGGACTTTTCGATCGTCGGGTCGAGTCCCGAAGCACTTGTCACGGTCAAGGACGGCCGGGCGTCGACGCACCCGATCGCCGGGACGCGGTGGCGCGGCGCGACCGAGGAAGAGGACGTGCTGCTCGAGAAGGAGCTGCAGGAAGACGAAAAGGAACGCGCCGAGCACCTGATGTTGGTGGACCTCGGCCGCAATGATCTGGGCCGGGTCTGCGTGCCCGGCACGGTGCGGGTCGAGGACTACAGCCATATCGAGCGCTATAGCCACGTCATGCACCTGGTGTCGACGGTGACCGGATTGTTGGCCGAGGGCAAGTCCGCGCTGGACGCGGTGACCGCGTGCTTCCCCGCGGGAACCCTGTCGGGCGCGCCGAAGGTGCGGGCCATGGAGCTCATCGAGGAGGTCGAGAAAACCCGCAGGGGCCTGTATGGCGGCGTGCTGGGCTACCTCGACTTCGCCGGCAACGCCGACTTCGCGATCGCCATCCGCACCGCGCTGATGCGCGACGGCACCGCCTATGTGCAGGCCGGCGGGGGAGTCGTGGCCGATTCGAACGGGCCCTATGAGTACACCGAGGCCGCGAACAAGGCCAAGGCGGTGCTCAACGCCATCGCCGCGGCGGAGACGCTGACCGAGCCGTGACCCGGACCGCGCAGGTAGCGCTGGTGCTGGCGGCACTGGCACTGTGGATCGCGTCCCGCCTCACCTGGGTCGAGGTGCGGTCCTTCGACGGGCTCGGCCAGCCGAAGACCGCGGTGCTGTCCGGGGCGTCGTGGTCGACGGCGCTGATCCCGCTGGCGCTGCTGTTGCTGGCCGCGGCGGTCGCTGCGCTTGCGGTGCGGGGGTGGATTCTGCGGTTGCTGGCGATCCTGGTCGCCGTGGCGAGCGCCGGTATGGCCTACCTGGCGGTCAGCCTGTGGGTGATCCGTGATGTGGCGGTCCGCGGCGCCGACCTTGCGCAAATCCCGGTGGCGTCGCTGGTCGACAGCCAGCGGCACTACGGGGGCGCGGTGGTGACTCTGGTGGCCGCGGTGTGCGCGCTCGTCGGCGCGGTGCTGCTGATGCGCTCGGCGGCGATCGCGACGTCCGGTGCGGGCAAGTACGCCGCACCCGCAGCGCGGCGGGCGGCGGCACAACACGACGAAGCCGCCGACGCGATGTCGGAGCGGACGCTGTGGGATGCCCTCGACGAGGGTCGCGACCCCACCAAACCCGACACCGAGGGTCGGTGACGGACGGTGCTGCCGCTACGGCTACCCTTCGGTGAAGATCGTCCGGGAGCGATTCGGCACGCACGCGAAGGGAGTCGACGGGTTATGACTTCGGCGACCGTGCTCGACTCCATCATCGACGGTGTCCGTGCCGACGTCGCCGCTCGTGAGGCCGTCGTCAGTCTCGCTGAGGTAAAACAAGCCGCGATGGCTGCCGCGCCACCGCTGGATGTGATGGCGGCGTTGCGTGAGCCCGGCATCGGCGTCATCGCCGAGGTGAAGCGGGCGAGCCCGTCGCGAGGAACTCTTGCGTCGATCACCGATCCGGCGAAGCTGGCACGAGCTTACGAGGACGGCGGGGCGCGCATCGTGAGCGTGCTGACCGAAGAGCGCCGGTTCGGCGGCTCGCTTGACGACCTGGATGCGGTACGCGGCGCAGTGTCAATCCCGGTGCTGCGCAAGGACTTCATCGTTCGGCCGTATCAGATTCACGAGGCCCGCGCGCACGGCGCCGATATGCTGCTGCTGATCGTGGCCGCACTCGAGCAGTCCGCGTTGGTGTCGATGCTGGATCGCACCGAGTCGCTTGGGATGACCGCACTCGTCGAGGCGCACACCGAAGAGGAGGCCGATCGCGCGCTACAGGCCGGCGCCAAGGTGATCGGTGTCAATGCGCGTGACCTGAAGACCTTGGACGTCGACCGGGATTGCTTTGCGCGGATTTCTCCCGGGTTGCCGACAAACGTCATCCGCATCGCAGAATCGGGTGTCCGGGGCCCCGCCGATCTGTTGGCCTACGCCGGTGCGGGCGCCGACGCCGTGCTCGTCGGCGAGGGTCTGGTCACCAGTGGTGATCCGCGCGGCGCCGTCGCCGATTTGGTTACCGCAGGCACGCATCCGTCCTGCCCGAAACCCGCACGCTGAGAAGTGGCCGATCTCGCCGGCCCGGATCTGCCGCATTCCAGCGCGGCCGTCGCCGAACCGAC
>NZ_JBOGDB010000292.1:0-13026 GCF_050701515.1 Mycobacterium sp.
TTCCTGGCTCACGCCGGGCCAGGCCGAAACCCGCAAGCGGGGACGCGACGCGACCAACGCCGTCGCCGAGGCGGCACTGCGCGGCATCGTGCCCGCCGCGGATCTGACGGTCGAGTGGCCGGCGCCCGGGCGGACCCCGCCGTTGTGGAGCTTCCGGCAGCACCGGCGCAGCGTGCACCGGACCTCTGTTCGCTACGGCGATCACCCGGCACAGTTGCTGGACGTCTGGCGCCGCAAGGACCTGCCCGTCGAGCCGGCGCCGGTCCTCGTCTTCGTGCCCGGCGGCGCGTGGATCTCCGGCAGCCGCCTGCTGCAGGGCTACGCGCTGATGTCGCACCTGGCCGAACAGGGCTGGGTGTGCCTGTCCATCGACTACCGGGTCGCACCGCATTACCGCTGGCCGCAGCACATCACCGACGTCAAGACCGCGATCGCGTGGGCGCGTGCCAACGTCGACCGGTTCGGCGGTGACCGCAATTTCGTTGCGGTGGCGGGCTGTTCGGCAGGAGGGCACCTGTCGGCGCTGGCCGGCCTCACTGCCAACGATCCGGAAATGCAGGCCGACCTGCCGGAGGGTTCGGATACCTCGGTGGACGCGGTGGTCGGCATCTACGGCCGTTACGACTGGGAGGATCGCTCCACTCCGGAGCGGGCCCGGTTCGTGGACTTCCTCGAGCGCGTCGTGGTCAGGCGCAAGATCGCCCGCCATCCCGAGATCTTCCGGAAGGCGTCACCGATCGCACGGGTGCACCCCGACGCCCCGCCCTTCCTGGTCATCCACGGCACCGGCGACACCGTCATCCCGGTCGCCCAGGCCCGCAGCTTCGTCGAGCGACTGCGGTCGGTATCTCGTTCGGTGGTGAGCTACGTTGAACTGCCCGGCGCCGGGCACGCGTTCGACATGACGGATGGAGCCCGCACCGGATCGATAGCGACGGCAATCGGCCTGTTCCTCAAGCAGATTCACCGAAACCAGACGCTGGTCAGGGCCAAAGAGGTTATATAAAGCCTCCGGCGGGAGGTATCTGGGGTGAAGCGGCTTAGCGGGTGGGACGCTGTGCTGTTGTACAGCGAGACGCCGAACGTGCACATGCACACACTCAAGCTGGCGGTGATCGAACTCGACGACCTGAAGGGCCGAAAGTTCGGGGTCGAGGAGCTTCGCAATGTCCTGCGGGGCCGGCTCTACAAGCTGGACCCGTTCTGCTACGAGCTCGTTGACATCCCGCTCAAATTCCACCATCCGATGTGGCGGGAGAACTGCGAGGTCGACCTCGACTATCACATCCGGCCGTACCGGGTGGACAGCCCGGGCGGGCGCCGCCAGCTCGACGAGGCGGTCGGACGGATCGCCAGCACCCCGCTGGACCGCAGCCGTCCGCTGTGGGAGATGTATTTCATCGAGGGCCTGGCCAATGGCCGGATCGCGGTGTTGGGCAAGATCCATCACGCGCTGGCCGACGGCGTCGCGTCGGCGAACCTGCTGGCGCGCGGCATCGGCCTGAGCGGCGGACCCGATACCGACCGGGATTCCTACGTCGCCGACCCGGCACCGACCAAGGGCGAGCTGGTGCGGTCGGCGTTCGTCGACCACCTTCGCCAGATTGGCCGGCTGCCTGGCGTGATGCGCTACACGGCGCAGGGTGTGCGACGCGTTCGGCAAAGCTCACGCAAGTTGTCACCCGAGCTGACCCGACCGTTCACCCCGCCACCGACATTCATGAACCACAAGCTCGACAGCGAACGCAAGTTCGCAACCGCGACACTGGCTTTGTCCGATGTCAAGGAGACCGGGAAGCACCTGCGCGCCACGATCAACGACTTGGTGCTGGCGGTCTCGGCGGGCGCGTTGCGAAAACTGTTGCTGCGCTGCGACGGTCACGCGGATCACCCACTGCTGGCCTCGGTTCCGGTGAGCTTCGACTTCTCACCGGAGCGAATCTCGGGCAACCGTTTCACCGGAATGATGGTGGCGGTGCCGACCGATTGTGAGAACCCGTTGGACTGGGTGCGCAACTCCCATGAAGCGGCGGTATCGGCCAAGGAGAGCCACCGGCTGGTGGGTCCGGAGCTGGTGAGCCGGTGGTCGGCATACTTCCCGCCGGCCCCGGCGGAGTCGCTGTTTCGGTGGCTATCCGACAAAGACGGCCAGAACAAGGTGCTGAATCTGCCGATCTCCAATGTGCCGGGGCCGCGGGAGCGGGGCCGGGTCGGCGGTGCGCTGGTGACAGAGATCTATTCGGTCGGGCCGCTCACCGCGGGCAGCGGACTGAACATCACGGTGTGGAGCTATGTTGACCAACTGAACTTCGGGGTGCTGTCCGACGGCGCCACCCTGGAGGACCCGCATGAGTTGACCGACGCGTTGCTCGAAGCGTTCGTTGAAATCCGCTGCGCCGCAGGCCTGTCCGACAAACTAACCGTCGTCGAAACGGCTATGGCGCAGTAGACTAGCGTCGGCGCCAGTCACTCGTCTTACAAGCGAGCAGCCTCTGCATTCGACGATGGTATGCGCATCGCGTGCACCCAGGAGAGGAACTTCTCCACCGCCTGGGCGGTATAGTGCCCGCGCGGCGACCCGAAGAAGTCGAACGCGTGCTGCGCCTGCGGTATCTCGGCGTACGCGACGGTCTCCTCCGACACATCGCGCAGCGCCTCGGCGAACTCGCGACCCTCGATAACCGGGATAAGGGAGTCATATTCGCCGTGCAGGATGAAAAACGGTGGAGCATCGGGCCGTACCCGGCTGATGGGTGACGCGTCGAGATAGACCTGCCGGCGTTCCTTGAGGCGCTTCTTCACCACGAGCTTCTGCAACAGTCCGACGAACTCCCTGCGGCCGGGGCCTTCGGTGGAGAACCAGTCGTAGCGGCCGTAGATCGGGACGGCGGCCACCACCGAGGTGTCGGCGTCTTCGAAGCCCGGCTGGTATTGCGTGTCGTCGGGCGTCAGGGCGGCCAGCGAGGACAGGTGGCCGCCCGCCGAGCCGCCGGTGATGGCCACGAAGTCGGGATCGCCGCCATACTCGGCGATGTGTTCCTTGATCCAGGCCAGGGCGCGTTTGACGTCGACGATGTGATCCGGCCAGGTGTTCTTGGGGCTGACCCGGTAGTCGATGGACACACACACCCACCCGCGTTCGGCAAGATGGCTGAGCAGCGGGTAGGCCTGGGGTCGACGCATGCCGATGGCCCACGCCCCGCCGGGCACCTGCAGCAGGACCGGGGCCTTGCCGTCGCGCGGCAGATCGCGGCGGCGCCAGATGTCGGCGAAGTTCACCCGTGGGTGCGGCCCATATCTGACGGTGTCGGCCTTCTCGACGTAACGGCGCCGTAGGACCTCGTTCGGCAGCACCCTGGTGAGCCGTCGGCGGCCGGCGGGCTGTGACTGTGCGGCGATCGCTTCGTAATGCTCGCCGAGGGCTTCGCGCAGCGGCTGCTCGAAGTGAGGTTCCGACGCCACGTTGCGGCGGTGGATGAGCCACAGCAGTCCCCAAGTGATCACCTTGAGCAGCAACGCGATTCCGCCGCGCCAATCCCGGTAATCGCCACGCACCGCGCGCCACAGCGCGCCGAGCATCGAACCGGCCATGTACAGCGGCGCCATCTCCGATGTGGGCCAGCCGAACGCGAACGCCGCCACCGTGGGGTAGCCCTCTCGGCCGAGCGGACGCACGCCGTTGGCGGCATTCAGCAACTCGGCAGCGGCGCGCAGCAGGGGCTGCCGGCGCCTACCCATTGTCGACGAGGGCTTGTAGGTCGCGACGCAAGATCTTGCCGGTATTACTTCGCGGCAGCTCGTCGAGCACGGTAATCTGCCGCGGCACTTTGTAATTCGCCAGGTTCTCCCGCACGTGCTGTTTCAAACTCTCCGGTGATGCGTCTGCTTTGTCGGTCAGCACCACGAAGGCCGCCAGGCGCTGACCGTATTGTTCGTCGTCCACTCCTATCACGGCCGCCTCCGCGACTTGTGGGTGGGTGGCCAGCGTCTTCTCGACTTCTATCGGATAGACGTTCTCGCCGCCGGAGACGATCATCTCGTCGTCGCGGCCGACGATGAACAATCGGCCGTTCTCGTCGAGATAGCCCATGTCACCGGATGCCATGAAGCCTTCGTGGAAGTCCTTGGTCTTGCCAGAGGTGTAGCCCTCGAACAGGGTGGCGCTGCGGCAGTAAATCTGGCCGACCTCCCCGGTCGCCACCTCCTGAAATTCGTCGTCCAGCACCCGAATTTCGGTCCCGGGCACCGGCTTTCCCGCGGTATCGGGAGCGGCCCGCAGGTCTTCGGGCGTGGCAGAGGCGATCAAGCCGGCTTCGGTGGCGTTGTAGTTGTTGTAGATCACGTCACCGAATTGATCCATGAATGCGGTCACCACATCGGGGCGCATCCGCGACCCCGACGCGGCGGCGAACCGCAGTGACCGCCCGCTGTAACGATTCCTGACGTCATCCGGAAGATCCATGGTGCGGTCGAACATCACCGGCACCACCGCCAATCCGGTGGCCCGGTGGCGGTCGACCAGCTGCAACGTCACCTCGGGGTCGAACTTGCGGCGCGTCACGATCGTGCAGGCCATCGTCGCCGCGAATATCAATTGGGAGAAACCCCATGCGTGAAACATCGGTGCCGCGATGACGATTGATTCCTCCGTCCGCCACGGGGTGCGGTCCAGGATCGACTTGAGTGCGCTGGCGTCACCACCGGTCATCTTGGCCCCCTTGGGGCTACCGGTGGTGCCGGAGGTCAGCAGGATCGTTCGGGGCTTCTCCGTGGCACGTTTCGGTTGCCGGCCCGCGTGCGCGTCGATCAGCTTCTCGACGGTGGGTGAGTCCCCGAGCCTGGACCGATCGTCGGTCCAGGCGACGATCCTGGTGGCGTCCGGGCTGTCGGCCAGCGCGCGGTCGACGATCTCGGTGAACTCCTGGTCATAGACCACGGCGTCGGCACCTTCACGAGTGACCACTTCCGCCAAGGCGGGTCCGGCGAACGAGGTGTTCAACAGCAACAGGTCGGTGCCGATCCGATTCGCCGCAACGACGGCCTCGATGAAGCCGCGGTGATTGCGGCACATGAGCCCGATCACCTTCGGCTGTCCACTGGGCAGCGCCTGCAAGGCCGCGGCGAAAGCGTCGCACCGCCGGTCGATGTCGCGCCAGGTCAGGGTGCCGAGCTCGTCGATCAGGCCGGGCCGATCCGGACACCGCTGCGCCGCCGACGCGAAACCCGAAATGGCGGACATGTTTTCGCGGCTCATGGCCGCGGCGATCCGCAGGTATTTGTCTGGCCGCAGCGGGGCGATGAGCCCCGCCCGCCGCATCGTGGCGACCAGGCCCAGTGTGTCGTTCAGTCGGTCCAGCAGCGCCATGTTCAGCGAGTTCAGCCCAACACCGGCAGCCGGCGTTCGGCGGCGAGTTCATCGAGCGCCTGCTGCATGACGTGTCGCACGTGGGCGTCCACCTCGTCGATGTCGGGGTCCTCGCCGAACTCCGCGACGATGTCGATCGGAGGTAGCACCTGCATCACGATCTTGGCGGGCAGCGGAAGGTTGGGCGGGATGACCACGCTCAGACCGAACGGGAAACCGAACGAGATCGGCACGATCTTGGCGCGCGTCAGACGCGCAATCGGGCCGAGCCGCTTGGCCAGCCAGCTGCCGCGCGACAGGTACAACTGGGTTTCCTGACCGCCGATCCCGACCGCGGGAATGATCGGCACCCCGGCGTTGAGGGCGGCCTTGATGTAGCCCGTGCGACCACCGAAGTCGATTACGTTCTCCGACAACGTCGGCCGGTACACGTCATAGTCGCCGCCCGGAAACACCACAACGAGGCCTCCCGAGCGCAGCGCCTCGTCGGCGTTCTCGTGGTTCGCGCTGATGTAGCCGATCTTCCTGAAGAAGTCTCCGGTCGGCCCGGTCATCAGCAGGTCGTGGCTCAGCGTGTACAGCGGCCGGTCGTAACCGTGTTCTTGGTAGAAGTCGGCCGCGAGGATCGGAACATCCATGGGCAACATGCCACCGGAGTGGTTGCACACCACCAACGCGCCGCCCGGCGGCAAGTTCTCCAGGCCACGTACTTCCGAGCGGAAATACCGCTTGAGGAATGGCCGGGTTATCCCCATCACGCGCTCGGTGAGGGCCGGGTCCCACTTGGTGAGCTCCGACGGCTCGATGTCACTCGGCGCCATGGTCCCCCTGTCGAATTGAAACGTGTTCTAGTTTCCCATAGTACCCAGCGGTGGTAGCCGAGTGGCCACTGGTCGATAGCATCTCCGACGTGAGCGAAGAAACCAATAGCGAAGACGTGGTCCTCGTCGAGCAGCGGGACCGGATCCTGATCATTACCATCAATCGGCCGCAGGCGAAGAACGCAGTGAACGCCGCGGTCAGCCGGGGACTGGCCGACGCCATGGACCGGCTCGACGCCGAGGACGGCCTGTCGGTCGGGGTGCTTACCGGGGCCGGCGGCTCGTTCAGCGCGGGCATGGACCTCAAGGCATTCGCCCGCGGTGAGAACGTCGTGGTCGAAGGCCGCGGAATGGGGTTCACCGAACGCCCACCAGTCAAACCCTTGATCGCCGCGGTGGAGGGTTACGCGCTGGCCGGCGGTACCGAGCTGGCGCTGGCCACCGACCTGATCGTGGCGTCGAAGGACTCGGCGTTCGGCATCCCGGAGGTCAAGCGGGGCCTGGTCGCCGGCGGCGGTGGCCTGCTGCGCCTGCCGCAGCGGATCCCGTATGCGATCGCGATGGAGCTGGCGCTCACCGGCGACAACTTGGCTGCCGAGCGGGCGCACGAGCTCGGCCTGGTCAACACGCTGGCCGAGCCGGGAGGCGCACTCGACGCGGCGATCGCGCTGGCCGAGCGGATCACCGCCAACGGGCCCCTCGCCGTCGCGGCGACGAAGCGGATCATCGTCGAGTCGCGCGGCTGGAGCCCGGACACCATGTTCGCCGAGCAGGTGAAGATCCTGATGCCGGTGTTCGGCAGCAACGACGCCAAGGAGGGTGCGGTGGCCTTCGCCGAAAAGCGTCCGCCGCGCTGGACCGGCACCTAACCGGTCAACAGCCGAATCTCGTCGGCGATATTCCGACGGGCACGGTCCTCCCAGCGGGTGCGGCCGGCCTCGGTGTGGAACAGTGGTCCATCCGCTAGTGACGTAAGCACTTGTGTCCGAGCGGGTTTGTACACCTCGTCGGGTACCGAGGCGTACTCCTCGCGGACCGCGCGGGCATAGGCCCGGTAGCGACGGGGGACGCTGCCCAGCACGGACAGATCGGCGTCGCTCAGCACCGCACCGTTGACATCATCGGCGGCGGGCTTGTGGTCCTTGGTGACCAGCACCAGCCGAGCAACCTCGTCGCGGATCGGCGAAGACACCAGCAGCTGACGCGCCAACTGGGCGGAGCGATCCTCGTTGTCGGCGCGGCCGATCTCGTGGATGGCGTCATGGAACCAGCCCGCCAGCTCCACCGCCTCTCGGTCGAACTCCAGGCCGTCGTCGGCCAGCAGCCCGATCGCGTCGAGCATCTCGTGCAGGTGGGTGACGGTGTGGTGTCGTCGATGCGACTCCGACCAGCGGGCGAGCAGATCCTCTCGCAGATCCTCGGTCAGGTGGGCGACCATCCCTTCATTCTTCCACCCCGGTTGACCTCAACCGAGGTTGATGTCGCAGCATGCAGTCATGACAGGCGAAGCCATCGACGTCGCGGCCTATCTCACCCGGATCGGCTATGGCGGTCCCGCCGCGCCGACACGGGAGACGCTGACCGCGGTGGTGGCCGGCCACAACCGCTCCATCCCGTTCGAGAACCTCGACCCGCTGATGGGGATACCGGTCGCCGATCTGGGACCCGACGCGTTGTTCGGCAAGCTGGTCGCCCGACGGCGCGGCGGCTACTGCTACGAGCAGAACGGCCTGATGGCATACGTGCTGTCACAGTTGGGTTTTGGGGTAGCCGCCCTCGGCGGCCGGGTGGTCTGGATGAACACCAGCGGCGAGCTCCCGGCCCAGACCCACCAGGCGTTAGCGGTGACGGTGCCCGGCGTCGACGGCCGTTATCTCGTCGACGTCGGATTCGGCGGCCAAACCCTGTCGTCGCCGATTCGGCTGGAGGCCGGCCCGGTGCAGCAGACCCGTCACGAGCCATACCGGCTTCGTGAGCACCACGACGGCCTCATGTTGGAGGCCGAGGTCCGCGACAAATGGGAACCGCTGTACATGTTCACCACCCGCCCGCAACCGCGCATCGACCGGGAAGTCGGAAGCTGGTACGTCTCAACGCATCCGGCGTCGGGATTCGTCACCGGGCTGTCCGCCGCGTTGGTCACCGACGGTGCGCGGTGGAACCTGCGAGGTCGCAACCTCGCCATCCACAGCGCCGGGGAGACCGAGCGGATTCGCTTCGACACGGCGGAGGAGGTCGTCGAGGCGCTGACCGACCGGTTCGGCATCGACCTGACCGGGCTCGGCGACGTCGAGGCCCGGGTCAGCCAAGTAATGGACAGCTGACCACGAGGTCCCACGGATCCTCGGCCGCCAGGGCGATGCGGCCGAGCCGTCGCGCGTAGTGACCGGTGCTGCCGAAGTCGTCGACCCAGCTCCGCGCGCGCATGGTGGCCAGCCACAGCCGGTGCTCGATCGTCACGCCGATCGCGCCGTGCAGTTGATGGGCGATCGTGGTGACCGGCCCCACCGCACGGCCCACCGCCACCTTGGCCACCGTCACCGCATAATCGGCCTGGCGGCTGTCAAACCCGTAGTCGTCGGCGGCGGCGATCGCCAAAGCCGTTGCGGCGCGGGCCCGCTCGATCTCCTCCGCCATGGCGGCCAGCGAATGCTGCACGGCCTGAAACCCGCTCAGCGGGCGGCCGAACTGTTCGCGTTCGCGGGTGTGGGTGACCGTGAGTTCGGCCGCCGCATCCAGTGCGCCGATAATCTGCACACAGCGCGCCCACGTGCCGCGGCGGGTCAGCTCCTCGCCGACGGACGGATGCGTTGACGCGAGGCCGTCCATCGGCAGGTCGAAGGTGAACGATCCGCGCGGTTCACCGGCCAGATTATGCGCATCGCCGATTTCCGGGTCGTCGACGACCGCGACGTGTAGTGCGCCGGCGCAGCCCGCGGCCAGCAGAACGGTGCAAGCACGCGGCCACGGCACACCCGACGCCGTTCCGGTCAGTCGGCCGTTCGCGCGTTCGGCATCGGCGATCGCAACCGACAGCGGGCCGTGATCGGGGACGCTTACCCCGGCTTTCTGCGCCAGCCAGCCGGCCAGTAGATCGGTCTCGGCGATCGGAACAGCGCAGGCGTGGCGGGCCAGCCCGGACAGCACGGTCGCCGCCTCGGCGGGGCCCGCATCCTGGCTGCTGGTCAGCCGGCTCAGCCCGGTCTCCTCGAGATTGCGCCAGAGCGCATTGTCGAACTCCTCGGGCAGGCGGCGCTGACCGAGGCGGTCGTCGAATGACCGGCGGCCGATGTCGTCGACGAGCTGCGCCAACTCGTTCATCGCACACCCAGGTCTTTGGCCACCACGCCGCGCAGCACCTCATTCGTGCCGCCCCGCAAGGTGAACAGCGGCGAATGCAGCCGCGCCGTGGCGAGCAATGCGTGCAGCGTCGTCGCCGCCGGTGTCCGCTGATCGACATAGTCGAGCAGGTCGGCGACCAACTCGACGGAGTCCTGCTCGAACCGGGTGCCGAGGTCCTTGACCAACGCTGCCCGGCTGGCGGCGTCGCCGCCGTCGGCCAGGGTGCGGGCCACCGAAATCGACAGCTGCCGCAGCGAGACCAGCCGCGCCAGCAGGTCGCCCACCTCGGCCGCGGTTCGATCGTCGACCTCGTCGTCGGCGAGCGCACGGAGCACGCCGATGATCAGCGCGGCGGTGGACAGGATCCGTTCTGGCCCACTGCGTTCGAAGCCCAGTTCGGCGGTGACCTGCCGCCAACCGTCCCCGATCTCGCCCAGCACGTCGGCGTCGGGGACGACGACATCGTCGAACGTCACCTCGTTGAAGTGGTGTTCGCCGCCCATCTGGACGACGGGGTCGATCGTGATGCCCGGTGAATCCAGTCGCACGATGAACTGGCTGAAGCCGGCGTGCCGGTGTTCCGGGTCGAGCGGGCTGGTCCGGGCCAGCACGACGATCCGATGTGCCAGGTGTGCGCCGCTGGTCCACACCTTGGTACCGGCGAGCGACCAACCGCCGTCGGTCCGGGTGGCCTTCGTCTGCACGGCCGCCAGATCGGATCCCGCGCCGTGCTCGCTCATGCCGATGGCCGCGTGCATCCGGCCGGCCGAGATGACGGGGAGCAACGCTCGTCGCTGCTCCGCGGTGCCGTACGCCAGCAGGGCCGGCGCGAACTGGCGGTCGGAGAACCAGTGCGCGGCGACCGGCGCGCCCTGCGCCAGCAGTTCCTCGGTGACGACATAGCGGTGCAGATGGCCGAGCCCGTGCCCGCCGTACTCGGTCGGGATGGTCAAGCCGATGAAGCCGGCGTCGCCGAGGCGGGCGGAGAATTCGGTGTCCCACTTCGCGAGCCAGGAATCCACCGCAGGCTGCCAACCGAACTCGTCGCGGTCGGCCGCCAGGAACTCGCGGATCGACGCGCGCAGCTTCGCCAGCTCGGTGTCGTTCGCACAGAGTGCGTCGAATTCGCTCAACTGGCAGCACCGGCTTTCCGTAATCCGCGGCTACTCTAGCTTTCGATGTCGACGATCTATTACACCGCTTCCAGCATCGACGGATTCATCGTCGACGAGTCCGACAGCCTGGCCTGGTTGACGTCCCGCGACATCGACGCCGACGGACCGTTCGGCTATCAGGCGTTCATTGAATCGGTCGGCGCGCTGGTGATGGGCGCAACCACCTACGAATGGATTCTGGCCAACGATCCCGGCGAATGGGCGTACAAGCAACCCACGTGGGTGTTGACCCGCCGCCCGCACATCGTGCGGCCCGGCCATCCGGTACACGCCTTCGACGGCGATGTCACCGAGCTGCACCCAGTCCTGGTGCAGGCGGCCGGTTATCGCGACGTTTGGGTGGTCGGCGGTGGCGACGCGGCGGCGCAGTTCGCCCGCCGGGGGCTGATCGACGAGATAATCGTCAGCTACGCGCCATGCACGCTCGGAACGGGCGGGCGCCTGCTGCCGGCGTGCACGGAGTGGAAGCTGGTGGAATCGGGCGTCAATGGAGACTTCATATGCGCCCGTTGGCGAAAGGCCTAGCGGTCGGCGCTAACGGTCGGCAGACCGTGGCGCAGCACGAATTCCCTTGACTTGATCAGGAATTCGACCTGACAGGCGACTTGCTGCAACGGATCGGCTGTGCGCGTGGAGCGGCACAGCACCACCGCACCCTCGAGTGAGGCGATGCACGTGATGGCCAGTGACGCGGCGTCGGGTTCGTCGAAGCCGTCGCTGACGAACGCGCGGGTTAGCGCATCGCGCCAATGATTGAAGATGCCGCCTGCGACCGTGGTCAGCTGCGGTTCCTCGTCGGCTGAGCCGATGGCCGCGGCCACCACCGGACAGCCCGCGCTGAACTCGCTCTCGATGAGCAACTCTTCCCAGAACTCGACGAACTGGCGAACCAGATACATGCCGCCATTGGCCGCCGCCTCATCGATGACCTCGGTGATGGCCTCGCCGGCGAACTGCAGCGCCTCGACCAGGATCTGATTCCTGCCCTCGGGGAAGTGGTAGTACACCGAGCCGCGGGGGGCACCACTGCGGGTCAGCACCTCGTCGATCGTCACGCCCGCCGCGCCGCGCTCGCGCATCACCTCGGCGGCGCTGATCAGCATGTTGCTTCGCGTCGAACCCCGCTTGGTTCGCGTCTTCGTTGTCTGCACGGTCGAAATGATCCTCAGGCCGCGTGCGGGTTGCGAAGCGGCGCCGGTCGCCAGCCCATGATGCGCGGGGTGAAGCGGAACATCGACAGACGATGGTCCGCCACCCGGTGCGTGAACTGGTAGCCGGCGAAGTTGAGCTCGATCATCCACATCGTTTGCCTCCTGAAGGACTCATTACTATGCCAAACAGCATAGAACCGATAAGACACGTGCGCAATAGCCGCTCGGTTCAATTCGGCGGTCATGACGGTAAACAGCAGGTAAACAGCCATGACCAAGCGTGACGGCCTTTTTGCTTACGATGAACCGATTATGTTAATCCCCATAATTTGGACCCTGTTGCCGCCGCGGTTGACCGTAGAACGGGAGATCGTCGAGAGTGTGGACCTAATGATCGTGGACCCACGGGAGGAAGCTTTCTGATGAAGGTGATCACGTCGATAGACGACGCCAGCGCGACCGTCGGACAGGAACTCGGTGTCAGCGACTGGCAGCAGATCGACCAGGAGCGCATCAACGCGTTCGCCGACGCGACCGGGGATCACCAGTGGATTCACATCGACGCCGAGCGGGCCAAAGCCGAAAGCCCTTACGGCACAACGATTGCCCACGGGTTCCTGACGCTGTCGATGATCCCCGCGCTGAGCAAGGACAACATGCGCGTCGAGAACGCGAAGATGGCCATCAACTACGGGCTGAACAAGGTGCGGTTCTTGGCCGCGGTGCCCGCCGGCGGCCGGATCCGCGCGCGCACCGAACTCCTCGACGTCGCCAAGGTCGACGACAGCACCGTCAACCTCACCGTTCGGCACACACTGGAACTCGACGGGTCGGACAAGCCGGCCGCGGTGGCCGAGACGATCGTGCGGGTGCTGTTTTAGCCGGGCCACTGGGTCCCTGGTGTGCAATCAGATCGCTGTTTCCGCCGAAATGAGCCGATTTCGCGATCTGACCGCACACTAGACGCCCGCGCCAAGGCGGCGGCTATTCGGGCGTATAGCCGAACGGCAGCAGCACACTCTTGGCCTGCGTGTACTGCTCGATACCCTCCGGGCCGTTCTCGCGGCCGATGCCGGAGTTCTTGTAGCCGCCGAACGGTGAGCCGGGATCGAACGCATACATGTTGACCGCGTAGGTGCCGGCGCGGATCTGCGACGCGATCTTCATCGCCT
>NZ_JBOGDB010000293.1:0-7387 GCF_050701515.1 Mycobacterium sp.
GCCCGAACTGCCTGGAACCCGGCTATCACTGCGAAGCCCACCACGACCCCGACTGGGCCAGCGGCGGGCGCACCGATGCCGATTGCCTGTTCTTCGGCTGCGGACCCGACCACACACTGGTCAGCAAGGGCGTCGTACAGACCACCGTCACCGACACCGGCCGACTCGCCTGGTCCGACAGCACCGGCCCACCCGAGATCAACCTCGCCCACCACCCCGATGAACTCCTCAACGAACTCGACGAAGACGACCAGGGCTAGCTGACTTCCTCACTTCTGGGAGGATGGCCGGGTGACGGTAGAAGCGATTCGCGGCGGAGCGGCAGCGACAATCAAATCAGGTATCGACCTGAGCCACGTCGACCCCGATGCCCGCCCGCAAGATGACCTGTTCGGCCACGTGAACGGCCGCTGGCTGGCCGAATACCAGATCCCCGCCGACCGCGCCACCGACGGCGCGTTCCGCTCGCTGTTCGACCGCGCCGAAGAGCAGGTGCGCGACCTGATCACCGGAGCCGCTGTGGCGGCGACATCAGGCAGCGCGGCGGCCGACGCCGATGCGGAGACGGACACCGACCAGCAGCGCATCGGCGACCTGTACGCCAGCTTCATGGGCTCCGACACGGTCGAGCGGATCGGTGTGCAACCGCTGCTCGACGAACTGGCGACCGTCGACGCCGCCGCCGACGCCACTCAGCTGGCCGCGGTGCTCGGCGGGCTGCAGCGGACCGGGGTGGGCGGGGGGACCGGCGCCTACGTCGACACCGATTCCAAGGACTCCACCCGCTACCTGCTGCACCTGAACCAGTCTGGGCTCGGGTTGCTCGACGAGTCGTACTACCGCGACGAGCAGCACGCCGAAATCCTGGCCGCGTACCCCCGCCACATCGCGAAGATGTTCGCCCTGGTGTACGGCGAGGAGCCGCAGCCGAACGAATGGCAGGCGACCGCCGAGCGGATCGTCGCACTGGAGTCCAAGCTGGCCGCCGGGCACTGGGACGTGGTCAAGCGCCGCGACGCCGATCTGGCCTATAACCTGCGCACCTTCGCCGGGCTGCCGTCGGAAGCCCCCGGCTTCGACTGGGCCGGCTGGGTCACCGCGCTGGGCAGCACCCCCGAGGCGGCGGCCGAGCTGGTGGTGCGCCAGCCGGACTACCTGACGGCGTTCGCCGCGGCGTGGGCGAGCGAGGACCTCGAGGACTGGAAGCGCTGGGCCCGCTGGCGGCTGATCCACGCGCGGGCCTTCCTGCTCACCGACGAGCTGGTCGCCGAGGACTTCGCCTTCTACGGCCGCACCCTGAGCGGCACCGAGCAGATCCGGGACCGGTGGAAGCGCGGCGTCTCGGTGGTCGAGAACGTGATGGGCGACGCGCTGGGCAAGCTCTACGTCGAGCGGCACTTCCCGCCCGGGGCCAAGGCCCGGATGGACGAGCTGGTGGCCAATCTGCGGGAGGCCTACCGGGTCAGCATCAACGAACTGGACTGGATGACGCCGCAGACGCGACAGCGGGCGCTGACCAAGCTGGACAAGTTCACCGCCAAGATCGGCTATCCGCCAAAGTGGCGGGACTACTCGAAGCTGGTGATCGAACGCGACGACCTCTACGGCAACTACCGGCGCGGCTATGCCGTGAGCTATGACCGCGAGCTGACCAAGCTGGGCAACCCGGTGGACCGTGACGAGTGGTTCATGACCCCGCAGACCGTCAACGCCTACTACAACCCGGGCATGAACGAGATCGTCTTCCCCGCAGCGATTCTGCAGCCGCCGTTCTTCGACGCCGAGGCCGACGACGCCGCGAACTACGGCGGCATCGGTGCGGTTATCGGGCATGAGATCGGGCACGGGTTCGACGACCAGGGCGCCAAATACGATGGCGACGGCAACTTGGTGGACTGGTGGACCGACGCCGACCGCGATGAGTTCGGCACCCGCACCAAGGCGCTGATCGAGCAGTTCGACTCCTATGTGCCCAAGGGGCTGGACGGCCATCACGTGAACGGCGCATTCACCGTCGGGGAGAACATCGGCGATCTGGGCGGCCTGTCGATCGCCCTACTGGCCCACCGGCTGTCGCTGAACGGCGAGCAGGCGCCGGTGATCGACGGACTGACCGGCGTGCAGCGGGTGTTCTTCGGCTGGGCCCAGGTGTGGCGGACCAAGTCCCGAGACGCCGAGGCGATCCGCCGGCTGGCGGTCGATCCGCACTCGCCGCCGGAATTCCGGTGCAACGGCGTGATTCGCAATATCGACGCTTTCTACGACGCGTTCGACGTCGCCGAGAACGACGAACTTTATCTGCAGCCCGAACAACGGGTCAGGATCTGGAACTGACGAAGGGGCGGATCACCAACACGTAGATCCCGACTACCGCCAGCGGTGCCAGCAGCGGCAACCACGGCACCTGAAATGGAAACGCCGTCGCGACCAGCCCGACGATGGTAAATCCCAGCGCCGCAATCATTGCCGGCGCAGACGCGGTAACGACGCCGGCCGGCCCGCTGTCGGCGTACCGCAACACCAGGTATGCCGCAGCGGAGAGTCCCGCCAGCGCTGCCAGCATCGGCGGCGTGTCGGACAGCACAACGGCCGCCATGGCCAGCAGCACCGCAACCGTTGCGACAGACCGAAATCGAATGCCGACCAACACCGCAACTACGCCGAGCGCGGCCGCGGCGAACGCGGGCCCGTGCGCCTGAACCCCGGCCGCCGCCGCCATCATGAGTCCGAACACCGCTGCCAGCAGGTGGGTCCATCGGATGGGTGTCATGTCATCGCCGTCCCCGCACGGTCCGACGACGCTCGGGCACCAGGCGCATTGACTGGTCGAGCGTGCTATCCGATGACCACGCCACCACGTCCACCCCGATGGTGCCCATGTCGCGATACATGAACGATCGCTGCATCGCCCACATCCGGGTGAACAGTGGGTCGTATGTCTCTCCGCTCTCCCCCTGGCCTTTCGGCCGGGGGTACCCCCACGCGTGCGCGGCCTCAACCTCGAACGGGGCGCCTTCGAGAACATCGACCGCGACGACGGTGTGGCCCCGCTTACGCAGGTCGATCAAGGACAGCGCGAACTCGGTGTCGAGCAGGGTGGAGAACGCGACGACGATGGCCCCCGGCGGAAGAGCAGCGCGGGGCGCCAGTGTTCCTGTGGTGGTTTCGAATTCATCGCCGGCACCGAGCAGGGTGTCGAGCACCCGATAGAACTGCCGTCGGCCAATGTCGGCGCCGAGCCACCGGGGCCGGCGCCCGCCGAGCGTGACGATGCCGGCGCGATCACCGTTTCGCAACGCGCTCTGCACGACTTGGACGGCGCCGCGTGCCGTTCGCTCGGTCGCAGCCGTCGCCGGACCCGGCGGTTGCGGATACATGTCGATCAGCACGACCACATCGGCGGCGCGGTCGGTCAACCGCTGCGTCACGTGCAGGCTGGCGCGGCGCGCGCTCACCGGCCAGTTGACGGTGCGCAACTGGTCGCCGGTCACATACGGGCGAATGTCGGCGTACTCCACCCCGGGGCCGGTGTGCCGAGTGAGGTGGGTGCCCAGGCGGTCGAGCAGCTCCGTCCGCGGGATCGCCGTCGACTGTGGCGAGGCCAGCGGAAAAACGAAGACGTCGGCGGCGTCAAGGACTGCCGTTCCCGCGCGCAATCCGCCTGGCGCAATGACGTCGACCTTGGCCCGGACAGGGTAGCGGCCCCACCGCTCCGCCGACACCGAAACCGTCTGTCGCTCACGAGGACTCCCGTCGAGAACCTCGAGTTCCATCCCCGCTACGCCCGACATCGCGAGTTGGATCGGGATATCACCCGATTCCGCTGTGGCCCACACGCTCAGCTGCGTCGGTTCGCCTTCAAAGCAGCGCTGTAGGCCGGGCTGTGCGTGCAGATGAACCTTCGGCGCCGTTCGCTGCCAGCCGATCGAGCACAGCACACCCAGCAGCGGCGCCGCGAACGCGATGAGCTGCCAGCGCGACCCGATCAGTGCAACGATGAGCGCTACTCCGGCACACGTCGCGATCGCAAGCGTCAAAGGAGATGCACGCCAGCGGAACTCGGCTTCGGTACAGCGTGTTTCGATCACCCCGCAGCGCCGTCCGTTAGCGGGCCCGCGGAACCGGCAAGCGCCGCAAGAGTTCCTCCACGACGTCGGCGCCGTGCACCCGCCGGACCCACATCTCCGGCCGCAGGCTGATCCGGTGCGCCACGGTCGGAACGGCCAGCGACTTGACATCCTCGGGTATCACGTAGTCCCGGCCGAGCAGTAGGGCACGCGCACGGGCATGCTGGACAAGGTCGAGTTCCGCTCGCGGGCTGGCGCCGACCGCGACCTGCGGATGCTGCCGGGTAGCGGTCGCCAGCGAGACCACATAGTGCAGGACGTCTTCGTGCACGGTCACCTGTTCCACCGACTCCCGCATGGCCACCAGATCGTGGGCGTCCACCACCTGATGCACCGTCGGCTCGGCCGAACCCCGATCGAGGCGGCGGCGCAGCATCGAGGCCTCTTCCTGCTCGGACAGATAGCGCAGTTCGAGCCTGATCGCGAACCGGTCCAACTGCGCCTCGGGTAGCGGGTAGGTGCCTTCGTACTCGATCGGGTTGTCGGTGGCCAGCACCACGAAGGGGCCGGGCAGCGGGTGGGTGACACCGTCGATGCTCACCTGATTCTCGGCCATCGCCTCCAGCAGAGCGGCCTGGGTCTTGGGCGGTGTCCGGTTGATCTCGTCGGCGAGCAGCAGGTTGGTGAAGATCGGCCCCGGCCGGAACTCGAAGCGACCGGACTGCATGTCATACACCGTGGAGCCCAGCAGATCCGCGGGCAGCAGGTCGGGCGTGAACTGCACGCGGGTGAACTCGAGTCCCAGTGTGGCGGCGAAGGATCGGGCAATCAACGTCTTGCCGAGGCCGGGAAGATCCTCGATCAGCACATGGCCGCGGGCCAGCACGCTGGTGAGAATCAGGGTGAGCGCCCAGCGCTTCCCGACCACGACACGTCCGATTTCGTCGAGAACTGCCTCGCAGTGGGCGGTGGTCGTCGCCGCCGGCATCGTCATACCTGCTCCAATCGTCGCAGTATCTCGTCGAGTGCGGACCGCCCGGGTCCGGGAACCTGGGCGTTGGTTCGCGCGATGTTCTGCGGATCGACCCAGGCCCATAGTTCGTCGCCGAACAGCATCCGGCCGGTGGCCCGGAAGGCTTCCGGATCCTTGTTCTGCTTCTGGCCGGTTGCGATGCCGAACTGCCGGGCCAGCATGGGACGCAGATGCCGATCCCAGTCCAATCGGGTGGACTCCGACCATGAGATCTGCGTCTGGGTGCGAGACA
Source organism: Mycobacterium sp. (assembly GCF_050701515.1). Taxonomy (GTDB): domain Bacteria; phylum Actinomycetota; class Actinomycetes; order Mycobacteriales; family Mycobacteriaceae; genus Mycobacterium. The sequence continues at coordinate 5,333 of NZ_JBOGDB010000293.1, forward strand.
GCCAGCGGCGCAACGATTCCTCGGGATCATTGGTTTCGTCGGCGGCCGGTTCGGGATTGATTCCGCGCACCATAAACCAACGTAGCGCCAGCAACACCAGAGCCACCGCGATGCCCGTGGCCACCAGCACGAACCGGCGATCGGGCATGAACAGCGCAAGTAGCTCGGTTCCCACCACTAAGCAAATGCCCGCTGCCACAAGCCTTTTCATACAGCGCTCCGCAGATCGTCGAGAACGAGCTGCAGCACGCGCAGCGCCACCTCGCGATGTTCCTCCGTCATCACGTGTGGGCTGAACCGCGCCTCTTCGAACAAATCAACCAGCTCCGTGGCACTGTCGGTGTGCAGCGCATGGTGTTCGACGGCACGGGCCAGCACCTCCGACGGCGTATCGGAGTCCTGAGGAACGGCCTCCGGAGCCTTTTCGAGTTCGCGTTCCATCGCCGCGTAACACGCGATGATGGCGGCTCGCGGCTCGCGGCTGAGGTCCTCGATCTCGGCCAGCCCGAGTTCTGCTGCCCGGGCGAGTGAATCCGACGCGGCTGACTGCTTCGTCGACCGGTACTCGTCGCCCGCCGGGGTCTGCAACATCGCAGCGCGCTGCGCTCTGCGCGCGGCGACAGCCGTCCCGGCCGCAACCAGTAGCAGCAGCATCACGGTGCTGGCCGCGAGGTAGCCGAATACGTTGGTGCCGGCCTCCGGCGGCGCGGGCTCCGGTGGCGGTTCGGGCTCGCCGTCGGGCGTAGGAGTCTCCGATTCCGGCTGGGGCGCCTCGATGCCCAATTGCACGTCCAGCCGTGCCACCAGCGCGACGATCAGCAGCCACGCCGCGATCAATGCGATTCCGATCAGCACGGTGCGCCACGTCAGTCGCCACGGCGGCCCGCCGATTTCGCGGGGCGGTTCACCGCCGGCGTTCGCCGTCACCTTCCGGTTGCGGGAGTGCGTGATGATCGCGATCGCGATGATCGCCATCGACACGCTAAGCATCGCGACGACCGCGAACAGCGAGGCCGGACTGCCGGTCGACCGCTCGGACGGGGCGCGGTCCGCGCCGGGCAGGTACCCGCGCAACGCGGCGGCAGCCAGTGCCAGCAGCACCACCACCGCGACCACACGCCCAGTCGCTTTGTCGATGGCTCCATCCTTGCCGCGGTCAGGTCAATGCGGCAACAGAATGATCAGATCTGCCAGTCCTGGGCGCCGTCGTTCTGGTCGTACTTGCCGACGGAGTTCTTGATGACGACGGGGTCTCCGCTGCCGAAGTTGTCGTAAAACCATTGTGCGTTGGCGGGGCTGAGGTTGATGCAGCCGTGGCTGACGTTGCTTTCGCCCTGCGCTCCCGTCGACCACGGCGCGCTGTGCACGAACACGCCGCTGTTGTCGATCCGGACCGCGTCCTGCACCTTCAGCTTGTAGCCCTCCGGCGAGTCCACCGGCACGCCATACGTCGCGGAGTCCATCACGATGTCGGCGAACTTCTCCAACACGTAGTAGGTGCCGTTCTTGGTGTCGTGGCCCTTCTTGCCCATCGAGATCGGGAAGGTCTTCACCACCTCATCGTCGCGGGAGATCACCATCTGAAGCGTCTTGTTGTCGATGGTGGCCACCAGCGACTCACCGGTGCGGAAGCTGGACTTCGTCCCGCTCGCATCGATGTTGACCGTCGTGTTGGCCGGCCAGAAGTCGATGGGACGCCACCGCACCTGGGTGTCGCTCATCCAGTAGAACTTGCCGGGCACCGGCGGGTTGGACGAGATGTGGATCGCCTGTTCGGCCATCGGCCGGTCGGCGATTGGCCGCTGGAAGTTGATGATGATCGGTTTTGCCACCCCGACCATCGCGCCGTCGACCGGATTGAACGACGGCGGCAGGAACACCGGCGTTCCGGTGAACGGCGTCGGGTTCTGGCCCCCGGGTGTGCCTTCCGGAATCGGTGCGGGGGGCGCCGCCAGCGGGTTAGCCGGCGGCAGGGCGAACGGGTCCGGCGGCGGGGGTGCGAGCGGGTTCGCCGGCGGGGGTGGCGGCGGCACCGCGAACGGATCTGCCGGGGGC
>NZ_JBOGDB010000294.1:0-13164 GCF_050701515.1 Mycobacterium sp.
GCCACGCTCGACGAGAGCGGTTACCTGTTCATCGGCGGCCGCTCCGACGACACCATCATCCGTGGCGGGGAGAACATCGCGCCGGCCGAGATCGAAGACGTCCTCGTCGAGCATCCCGACGTGCATGCCTGCGTGGTCGTCGGACCCGAGGATCCCGAATGGGGCCAGATCATTGTTGCGGTGGTGGTCCCCCACGACGGTGCGACCCCGAATCCCGACGAGCTGCGCGAACATGTCCGCAATAGCCTGCGCGGGTCCAGGACACCCGACCGGGTGGTATTCCGTGAAGAACTGCCCACCACCGCGACCGGCAAGGTGCTTCGTCGCGAACTGGTCGACGAATTAGCAAGGAGCCGAACATGATCAAAAACGGCACGCGTCTGCAGAGCCAGGTGTGCGACACCCAGGTGATCGTCGTCAGGAGCGCCGACAGCCTCGACGACCTACGCGCCGGCGGGGCACCCATGGTGCCGATCGGCGGTGAAGATCCGGCGAAGTCCTCCGATCTTTCGATCGACCCGGCCCTGTCCGACGGGAACCTGATGGGCAAACGCTACGTCGACGAGAACGGCGCCGAAGTGCTCGTCACCAAGGCGGGCGCCGGGACACTGTCCATCGGAACGACGGCACTGACCGTCAAGGAAGCCAAGCCGCTGCCGGCCAGCGACTGATCCGATGTCCGCCGAGGCGGCCACCCTCGCGCGGGTCTCACCCCTGCGCGTCGCGGTGGCCAGCTTCATCGGGACGACGGTCGAGTTCTACGACTTCCTGATCTACGGAACGGCGGCGGCGCTCGTCTTTCCGAAGCTGTTCTTCCCCAACGCTTCACCGGCCTCGGGTGTGCTGCTGTCGTTCGCGACGTTCGGAGTGGGATTCTTCGCCCGCCCCCTTGGGGGCATCGTGTTCGGTCACTTCGGCGACCGACTCGGGCGCAAGCGCATGCTGGTGTACTCGCTTGTCGGGATGGGTGTTTCAACGGTCCTGATCGGACTGCTGCCCACCTATGCCCAGATCGGCGTCGCAGCACCGATACTGCTGACCCTGTTGCGGCTCGGCCAGGGCTTCGCCGTGGGCGGCGAATGGGGCGGGGCCACGCTGATGGCCGTGGAACACGCGTCGCAGGAGCGGAAAGGGTTTTACGGGGCATTCCCGCAGATGGGTGCGCCCGCCGGGACCGCAACGGCGACGCTGGCATTCTTCGTGGTATCGCAACTGCCCGATGAACAGTTCTTGTCCTGGGGTTGGCGGATTCCCTTCCTGCTCAGCGCGCTGCTGATCATCATCGGCCTGGTGATCCGACTGACGTTGTCCGAGAGCCCTGACTTCGCCGCGCTGCGCCAGCAGTCCGCAGTGGTCCGCATGCCGATCGCCGAAGCCTTCCGCAAGCATTGGCGTCAGATTCTGCTGATCGCGGGCAGCTATCTGTCGCAGGGCGTTTTCGCCTACATCTGCGTGGCATACCTCGTTGCGTATGGCACTTCGGTCGCCGGAATCGACCGCACCTGGGCGCTTTTCGGCGTCTTCGTCGCCGCGGTGGTGGCCGTGGTGGCCTATCCACTCTTCGGCTCGCTGTCCGACCGGCTGGGGCGCAAGACCCTCTTTCTCACCGGCGTGGTGTTGATGGCCGTCTCCATCGGCCCGGCTTTCGCCTTGATCAACACGGGACGGCCGCTGCTGTTCGTGGTCGCCTTGTTGCTCGTATTCGGTTTCGCGATGGCACCGGCCGCCGGCGTCACCGGAGCGCTGTTTTCCATGGTGTTCGATGCCGACGTGCGGTACAGCGGCGTGTCGGTCGGCTATACGCTGTCGCAGGTGCTCGGCTCGGCATTCGCGCCGACCATCGCCACCGCCCTGTACAACGCGACCAAGACCAGCGACGCGATCGTGGCCTATCTGATTGCCGTGTCGGTGATCTCCGCCGTGTCGGTCAGCCTGCTGCCGGGCGGCTGGCGCCGCCCGCGCGCCGCCAACCAGTAATCCCCACACCGCTCACATTCGCCTCACTAGTCGTCTTCGAGTTACTTACCCAGTGCTACGGGGAATGCAGGTGTATGGCATTGCCCACGGCCGACACCGCGGTGGCCGCCCGGGACCGTATCCGCTCGGGTTGCCACGTTGGTCCGACCAGCGGCCTCGCGCCGGGATTCGCCCAGGCCAACCTGGTCATCCTGCCCGCCGACCACGCGTTCGACTTTCTGCGCTTCTGCGTGCGGAACCCCAAACCGTGCCCGCTTCTGGAGGTCACCGACACGGGGTCGGCGCATCCCGACGCCCTCGCACCGGACGCCGACCTTCGCACCGACCTCCCGCGCTACCGCGTTTTCCGCGACGGACAGCCCGTCGACGAGCCGGGAGACGTCACGCGCTACTGGCGCGACGATCTGGTGAGCTTCTTGCTCGGATGCTCATTCACCTTCGAATGGGCGCTTGCCGCTGCCGGGCTGCCGCTCGCGCATCAACAGCAGCACGTCAACGTGCCGATGTACATCACCGATCGCCGCTGCGTCGGTGCCGGGCCGTTCGAGGGGCCGTTGGTCGTCTCCATGCGACCGTTCGCGCCGGACGACGTTGCTCGCGCGGTCGAGATCTCGTCCCGATTCCCGATGATGCACGGCGCGCCGGTGCACATCGGGGATCCGACGGCGCTGGGCATCACGGACCTGAGCACACCGGACTTCGGCGACCCGGTCCGCATCACGGAGGGCGAGGTACCCGTGTTCTGGGCATGCGGGGTGACGCCGCAGATCGTCGTCGCCGAGGCCCGCCCGTCGCTGGCCATCTTTCATGCGCCCGGCCACATGTTCATCACCGATCGCCCGCATGCGGAATTCGACTCCGAGGAGAGGCGCGATGACTATCCATGATGAGCACGTCTCACACCGGCAGGCCGACATGCCGGCCGTACGCAAGGCTGTGCGCGGCGCGGCGATAGGGAACACCGTCGAGTGGTTCGACTTCGCCATCTATGGCTTCCTGGCCACCTACATCGCGGACAAGTTCTTTCCACCGGGCGACGACACCGCTGCGCTGCTCAACACCTTCGCGATCTTCGCGGCGGCGTTCTTCATGCGGCCGCTCGGCGGGATCTTCTTCGGCCCCCTGGCCGACCGGATCGGCCGCCAACGCGTGCTGGCGATCGTGATCCTGTTGATGTCGGGTTCGACTTTCGCCATCGGTTTAGTGCCGAGCTATGACGACATCGGCGTGGCCGCGCCGCTGTTACTTCTGGTTCTCCGTTGCCTGCAAGGCTTTTCGGCAGGCGGCGAGTACGGCAGCGGCGCGTGCTTCCTCGCCGAGTACGCACCGGACAAGCACCGCGGGTTTATTGTCGCTTTCCTGGTGTGGTCGGTGGTCGTCGGCTTCCTGTTGGGATCGATCACCGTCACCGTGCTAGAGGCGGTGCTCCCCGAGAGCGCCATGGACTCCTACGGCTGGCGTATTCCATTCCTGCTCGCGGGCGTGCTCGGCGGCGTCGGACTCTACATTCGCCTGCGCCTGGAGGACACCCCCGAATTCGAAGAATTGCGTGACGAGGGTCAGGTATCGACGTCGCCGCTCAAGGAGGCGGTGACGACATCGTGGCGACCCATTCTCCAGATCATCGGGCTGGTCGTCATTCACAACGTCGGCTTCTACATCGTGTTCACGTTCTTACCGAGCTACTTCACCAAGACACTCGGATTCACGAAGATGGACGCGTTCGTCTCGATCACCGTGGCGAGCGTGGTGGCGTTGGTGCTCATTCTGCCGCTGGGAGCGCTGTCCGATCGGATCGGGCGCAAGCCGCTGCTGATCGCGGGCTCGGTCGGCTTCGCGGTCTTCGCCTATCCCCTGTTCGTGCTACTGAACAGCGGCTCCTTGGTCGCAGCGATCGCCGGACACGCCGGCCTGGCGGCTATCGAGTCGGTGTTCGTTTCAGCGTCGCTGGCCGCGGGGGCCGAGTTGTTCGCCACGCGGGTGCGATCCAGCGGCTATTCCGTCGGCTACAACACGTCCGTCGCGATATTCGGTGGGACGGCGCCGTATGTCGCGACCTGGCTTACCGACCGCACGGGCAACGAGCTTGCGCCCGCGTACTACGTGATCATCGCGGCGATCATCACGCTGGCGACCGTGATGACTATGCGGGAGACTTCCGCGCGTCCGCTGCGCAAGCTGGTGACGGACTAGCACTACTCGCTCCACATCAGGCAGCGGAGCTAGTTTCCGAGTAATCCGAGCCGCTCGAAAGTGTCTCGGACACCGTCCTTCCAGTGCACTGAACACTTGCCGATGAGCTGTTCACGGCGACTATTGTCCGAGGGGAAGGAGTCAAAGCTGATCGGGCTCTCAGCGAGATTCAAGCTGATGCCTGTCAGGTCCGCGACGTACTCACCCATCTCGTGATCCGATACGGTGTCATCGCCACCCCAGTTCACGACCGTCGCTGGGACGGAGGCGATTTCGAGAAGCTTGTGCGCTTGCAGACTAATGTCTACACCGCCGATCGGCGAGCCTACGTTGTAATAACCGATAGGCACTGGCCAGGGCTGGCCTGCTTTCATCGTGTGGTACATCATCACGGGTAAGCCACCGTGCCCGGTCCAGCTATATCCCACATTCATACGCGCGATGGTTGTGGGAAGATCGAGCATTCGGGCGGCTGCGCGGACGGATCCCTCGGAAGTCAGCTTGATCACCGGGTACACCTCTGCATAACTGGCGAGGCCACCGAGGGGGTCGGTCTCGCTATACAGGTGATTGGGATGATCGTCGTGCCGTTTGTACACGCATGTGCTGGAAACATGCAGAAATGCCTCGGCTTTCCTGCAATGTTGCATCAATAGAGCGGACGCTTCAGCGTTGTTGGCGATCGACGCGTCGTAGTCCGGACTCACATGAAGCGCCGAATGCACGACATGGGTGAAGTCGTCAGGTAAGGCTGACATATCGCCGGAGTCCATGTCCCACAGCAACGTCTTCACACCCATCGCCTCGAGTTGCACCTTGCGCGCCGGATTGGCGAATCTCGCGGCGCACCACACCTCATTACATTCCGCGAAGTTCTCAGCGATGGGACCCGCGATCTGGCCGGTCGCGCCGGTCACTAAGACTTTTCGATCCTGAAGCATGAGCTCTCCTCTGATAGAACTGAGCGCGTCGCCACTCTTTGTAACGGCGCAGGGTGCCGACAAATCACGGGTGAATCCGTTTCCTGACGAGCTTGGCGAACTCGACCGCCGAGCGGCGGACGGACTCGAATTCCAGCGACACCAACAATGTGTCCACCATCGCGAACGGCAGCGTGGTGACGACCGCGCCGCGGCCGTACTCGATGTGCCATGAGCCGGGATGGATGGTCAGGCCCCTGGCGTGTCCCTTCTCCATACACGCGTGGTCGCCGGGCAGCAGCGTCAAGGATCCCGTGTCGTCGGATTCCACATCATAGGAGTCGATCCGGCCTGCGATGAGGAACTTGTGGACCTGCACATGCTTGTATCGGCCCGAAAAGCCTTGTGTGCCAGTGGGAGATCCGAAGATGACGATGTACTCTCGCGGGCTGAAGTACAGAAAGCGGACCTTGCCCAGGATGCCGCCTGCCTTGCTGCCCACCCAGCGCCCCGGCGTCGGGTCGATCAGGTCTGGGTATTCATCGGCGAGGAGCTGGATGGCGCGAGCGATGAGCTCGCCGCCTTCCGGAGGTAGGCCGGCGACCTGCTTGGCGACCTTGTGCAGGACGTCCGGGTCGATCTTGTAGGTCATCCGCGGTCTCCGGTGCTGTAGCTCCCCTGCTCTTTGTAGGCTCGGTTGCTCGCATAGGCCATCAGGCGCACAGCGGTACGGCGTCCCGTGAGATGGCGGAATGCAAAGTGCGTGAAACGCAGCACCCGCGCGGGGAACAACGTCGGCTTCTTCCCCAAGGCGTTCAGGGTCTCCGCGGCGACCTGCTCGGGCTCCTGGACCGGCACGTTGGCGTCCGCCGGCTCAGATGCCACGTAGTTCGGCGTCCGTGTCGCTCCCGCGCAGCTGACGAGCACGTCGACCCCGTCGTCGCGGAGCTCGGCCCAAAGGCCTTCGGCCAGCACCAGGTTGTAAGCCTTGGTGGCGGAGTAGTTGGCGACCCTCACCATTCCTTGCAGCGCCCCCATCGACGACAGCAGGATGATCCCGCCACGACCGCGTGCACGGAACCGCTCGCCGAAGCCGTAGGCGAGCACGAGCGGCCCGCGCACGTTGACGTCGACTTCCTTGAGGTGCGTATCGATGTCGAAGTTCCAGAACGGTCCGACAACGGAGAACGCGGCGTTGTAGATCAGGAGACCGACGTCGAGGTCGACGAGATCGGCGAGGATGCGGTCGAGGTCGTCGCGGTCGGCGAGGTCTGCTCGCAATGCGCGCGTCTGCACGCCGGTCGTGGCGGCGATGTCCTCGGCGATCCGCTGTGCGAGCTCGACGCGCCGTGCGATGAGCACGACGTTGAGCCCCCGGCCGGCGCACCCTCGTGCGAGTGCCTCACCGAGTCCTTCGGAGGCCCCGGCGACGACGGCCCACGGGCCGTAGCGCTCTGCGAATGTTGCCATGGCTAGCTCTCACCTTTCGTCGTGACCGGTCGCGTGAACGGGTGCTCTCGCCACATCCGGATGAGCACCCAGATGGGGACGATCAACCAGCCCGCGTTCGTTGCCAGCACGAGCGGCAGGTGATCGCTCGCGAACGGCCCGGCGATCTCCTCACCGAGAATGACGGTGACCGTAGCGAGCATCACGGATGCCCAGATGATCGACCAGTTACGGATCCACTCCCTACCCTTCCAGAACGCGTAGAGCGCAGCGATGTAGAAGGGGCCGTAGACGGCCTGGTCGATCCAGACGATCGTGGTGTACCAGACGGGCCGCTCGTAGAGCAGCGGGTCGTACTTCTCGAAGTACCAGTGCAGGAAGTCGATCATGTAGGCAGGAGGCCAGATCGGATAGGTGAAGTTGTCCGGGTCGCGGATGACGAGCTGCTCGATGTCGGCCTGGTAGGTCACGAAGATGACGTTGACCAGAAAGAAGATCCACAGGACGATGTCGCCCTTGCGCTCGCGGAACGGGATGACCTCGCGTGTGACGTCAACGGGCATCAGTCGAACTCCATCGGCAGACTCGTCGGCCCACTCAGGCCGAGCAGTGGTTTCCATGGCACCGCTCCCACGCGACGCGGATTCCGGAAACGCTGGGAGAGGATCTTCAGTGCTTCGGCGAGTTCCAGCCGCGCCAGGTTGGCGCCGAGGCAGTAATGCACTCCGCCGCCGAAGGTCAGAATGGGTGGCGGATCGTCGCGGGTGATGTCGAAGCGCGTCGGATCGTCATAGATGGCGCTGTCGCGATTCGCCGCGTAGGTATTCACGAGGATGAATGTGCCTGCGGGGAAGGTGTATTCGCCGATCATCACGTTATCGGTGACGCTGCGGACGGTGCTGCACATCGACGGGGAATGGCGCATGGTCTCCTCGACAGCGCGCATCGCAAGGTCGGGCTGGTCCCGAAGCAGCGCCCACTGTTCGGGGTGATCGCACAGCACCTGCATGGACGCCGCCAGCTGGCTGCGGGTGGTGTCGGTGCCGGCCACCAGAATGCTGAACGCCAGCATGCGCAGTTCACCGGCGTTGAGCCGGTCGCCGCCGTCCTCTATGCGGATGAGCTCGGAGAGCAGATCGTCGGTCAGGCGTTGGCGCCTGCTGGCGATCATGTCATCGATGTAGTCGTCGAACTCACCCCAGGCCTTCAGGACGACAGGTTCCTCCTCGGCGAGGTTGGTATCGAAGCTGACGATTTTGAAGATGTCCTCGGCCCACCGTGAGAACTGTTGCCAGTCCTCGCGAGGCGCACCGAACAACGCGCAGATGATGGGTATCGGGTAGGGAACCCCAATGTCGGCGACGAACTCACAGCGACCGGAGTCAATGACCCGGTCAATGAGTCCGTTCATGACTTCATGGATCGTGTCGTGCATGCGCGCCGTCGCCCGCGGTGTGAAGGCCTTCGACACCAGACTGCGCAGGCGGCGATGTTCTTCGCCTTCCATGTTCAGGATGCTGCGGGTCACCCTGTCCCACAACGGACCCGATGTGATGCCGTGCGCGGACAGATGGATGCCGGTCGGAACCACGAATTGTGGGTCGCGAAGCACCGTTCGCGCCAGTTCGTACGAGAGCACCTCGGGCCCAATGGGACCCAGCGCGATCGGCGCAACCTCCTGTGCCGCCCGAAGCTGCGGATAGATCTGCTGCGGCGTGTCGGTGAAGTCGTAACTGAGCGTCGGGAGACCCGCGTCGAAAACGCTCGGCTTCGCAGCCTCGATGGTCATGGCGTCTCCTTCGTGGCGCTGTCAGCGAGGATCCGCAACGGCAGTTCTTTGAGGGTGCATGTCGCCGACGGCCACGTGATCTCGGGGGTGTACTCCGGTGGGAGTTCGAATTCAGGTATGCGGGAGAGCCATTCGGCGACAACGAGTGTCAATTCCATCCGCGCCAGGTGAGAGCCCAGGCTGGGGGCACCTCCCGCTTGCGGGAGACGGTGCGGACCGCCGCCGAACCCCCAGTGCTTGTGCAGCTTGCCGTCCAGCACGAAGTCATCGCCGGATATCGCATCACTGCCGTCGCGGTTGATTGCGCCAAGGCAGAGCCGCACCTGAGCGCCTGCTGGCAGAGTGATTCCGGCGACTGTCACAGGCTGGGTTGTCACCCGCCCGATGATCGGCGCCGACGGTTCCAGCCTGATCATTTCCTCGACGAATACGCCTATGCCGTCGGGGTTCTGCAGAAGTGAGGCGCGCAGGTCCGGGCGCCGGGCCAACTGCAGCATCGTGGCGCCAATGGTCGAAGTAACGGTGTCCAGACCGGCGAGGACGAACACGAGCGACAGACCGATCGCCTCGTCGTCGGTGAGCGGCTCATCCCCGTGAAGAAGCTCCGAGAGGGCGGCCTCTCGGGGCTCGCGTCGTTGTGTCTGAACGGCCTCGGTGAGGTAGGCGAAGAGCTCCACCGCCGGTGTCAGGTCCACACTGTCGGGATCCGTCGTCAAGCTGAACGCGATGATGGCGTTCTTCCACTTGATAAGCCGCTCACGGTCCTCTAGTGGGAGGCCGAACAGGGTGAGGAACACCTGCGACGGGTATGGGGTGGCCAGTTCGGCCATCACCTCGCACTCGTCCCGGTCGGCGATCTTCTCGATGATGTCGATCGCCTGAGCTTGGAGCGACGGCAGCAGCGCGGCGAGAGTCTGCGGGCTGAAAAACGGGTGCAGGATCCTGCGATAGCGGGTGTGCTCAGGGGGATCGAAGGCAAGCGGCACCAACGGCACCGGGCTGATCATCCCATCGAAGGTGCGACTCGATGAGAAGACGTCCGAGTTTCGAAGGGCGGCAAGTACATCCTCGCGCCGAGTGAGGTAATACCAACCTTCGCCATAGGCAACGGGTCCCAGGTCCCGCAACGCTGTCCACCCCACGCCGCGGTCGCGCTGCATGGGCAGATCTCCGTACGCCATCTGTGGGAGGCCGACCGACGGATCGATCATGGGATGTTGGTGTCCAGCAAGGTCAGCGGCAGGCCGAGCACTGACATTTCGTTCTCGTCCACGTGGGTGCCGTTACCCTCGAGGTGAAACCGGTATCTCGTAGTGGCGCCGTAACGTTCGGCGACGGATTCGGCCGCTGACGCTCCCGGAATCTGAATCACGACGGTGTATACGCCATCACCGTGCTTGTCGAGGAATTCGTTCACGGAGGCCGCGTTCGACCCGGACGACCCGGTGATCGGGCTGATCAGTTCGATGCCTCGCTCCCAGTCCAGACGGATGTGTAGTCCGGATTCGGTCAGTTCGGCGGGCTGGAGGATGAAGCCGAGTTCGGTGAAGAACTCTGTCACGGTGTCCAGGCGTTCCAGTGCCACGGCGAATGTCACGTGATGCAGCCGCAGCGGGCCGGGCTCGCTGGTCACTTGCGCACCAGGCCTCGGGGTCGCACGAGACCGAGGTCGAAATGGGTGATCCAGCCGGGTGCGGCTTCGCAGACATCGGGAATCGCGTTGATGGCGCCCATCGCCGTCCAGTCGTAGCCGGGATGTGTCATCGTTCCGTCCGGTTGGTCGACGCCTCCCAGGGTGAGCTCCGTGGCTGGGTCGCCTTCGATCACTATCCGGTACTGGGTCTTCCCCCAATCCCACGCCGGGTCGATGCTGTCCGGGCCACACGTCGTATACATCGCGTGGAACACAATCAATGGTCGGCCATCGACCCACGCCGTCCATTCGTGATGCTGAGCAGCGACCGTGCCGCGAGCGATCGACCCCAGGTCGTGCGGAATGTCTTCGGTCGCGATGGCGGCTTCAAGATCTGATGTCACCTCGTCGATGTGCACGCCCAGACCGTCGGCGATCATGTACATCGACTGCGCGAAGAAGACTGTGCCGAAGCCCAATATGGTTGGCTCAGAGAGGAATTTATCCTTCTCCTTACCGAAGCCCAGCCAGTCGATGTGATCCAGCGGCGCATCCGTGAGGACATTCACGACTTCGTAGACCTGAATTTGTTCGATCTTGCTGACGACGCGGGCCAGTGTGAGCGGCAGGATGTCGCCTGCGTAGCCCGGGTGGATGCCGCCGGCATGGAACGACGTTCCGCCGTCCTGGCAGGCGGCCCGGATCCGTTCGCCGTCGTCCCGGAAGTCCGGTGACGGATGGAAGAACCCGCTTGTGGTGACGACGTTCTTACCCGACCGCAACAGCCGGCACACCGTGTCGACGTCCATGATGATCGGCGTATAGAACACGCAGTCGGCGTCCAGCGCCACGATCGATTCGATGTCGTCGGTGGCGGCGACGCCGATCGGCGCGATGCCTGCGATCTCGCCCGCATCCTTGCCGACCTTGTCCGCGCTGTGCACCAGTACGCCTACGAGATCGAACACGGGATTGTCCGCGAAATGCCGAACGCCGACCTGTCCGACATCGCCCGTCATCCACTGGATCACTCGATAAGTCTTCTCAGGCATTGAGGACTCCACGCGGAAGTAGCAGCGGCAGGTCGTTGTATGTCGCGATGCCGGGCGGTGCCGCGACGACGGCGGGTATCGCGTTGATGGCAGGCACTGCGGTGATGGTCAGGCCGAGCAGGATGTATTCCTCGATCGTCTCTGCTACGAAATCCGGTGGCGGCTCGAAGGCCAGGGTGGTCTTGATCGTCGGTCGACCCTCGACCTTGATGTTGTATCCGAAACCCATCTTCCAGGTCGGTTCCAGCGCTTGGCCTTTCGTCCACACCGCGCGTACTTCGACGACGTCACGGTCACCGACGAAGCCCTTCCAGCTCACGTCGATACCTGCCACACAGCCCTTGGCGATGACCCAGTCTCCTGGAAGGTTGAGGTCCTCGGTGGCCTGGGCGTACTCGGCCTCGCAGCGTATCTCGTCGAGTTCGGCCCCCAGGGCGTCGGCGACGAGCATGACGGCTTCGCGGAATATCCCCGACCCTGTCTCGGTCACCGCGAGCAGGTTCGGGTGGTCGATCGGGTATCCGAATCCCATGATCTTCTCGGTCTCCGGCGAGTTGTAGATCGTGGTGTCGAAGGATTCCTCGATGTACACCCGATCAATCCGGTCCGACAGCCCTGCCGAAACGATCGCGAAGAGTTGGATGAAGCCGGGGTTGAGCCCGCTGCCGAAGATCGTCGACCCGCCGAGTTCGCATGCCTGCGCGACGCGTTCGCGCCCGTCGCCGAGCCGGTGGCCGGTGATGAACTCGGACGTGGTCACGATGCTGATGCCCGCTTCGAGAATGCGGACCAGATGGTCGACGTCGGCGAACATCTGGTTGTAGACCACGCAATCCGGTTTGAGTGCGATCAGTGCGTCGACGTCGTCGGTCGCCAGTACGCCGATTGGTTCGATGCCGCACAATTCCCCGACGTCGCGGCCGACCTTGTCCGGCGACCATGCGTAGCACCCGACCAACTCGAGCAACGAGTTCTCGACGATTGCGTGTACCGACTTCGTGCCGATGTTGCCCGTCGTCCACTGAACTACTCGAAAGGTCACGGAGCTGGAGCGCCTTGCTCGGCGGCCTGACGGGCCTCGCGTTCCTCGTGGATGCGCACGAGCTCGCGGAAGCCGATCCGGTTGTACTTCGGCACGGGCTGGATGCCCCATTCGTCCTGCGCGGTGTCCTTACCTTCGGCGCCCTCCGGCGGTCCCAGCGGCGGGTAGGGCACTTTGCACTCCAACGTATCGTCGGAGTAGCGGACCTTGAGCAGCTCGCTGCAGATCTCGGTGAGGCTCAGCGTCGGGTAGCCGTAGTACACCGCCATGAACGGCAGCGTGAAGGCACCTTCGATGACGAGGGCGACCAGGCAGACGAGCACCGCACGCTTGATGTACTTGTGCATCCGCGCGTAGTACGGCGTGGTTCCGGGGGGAAGATCTTCGGCCTTCTGTTCCTCTGTGGCCTCAGGTGTGGTGGTCACGGTATGTCTCCTTAAACCTGGTCAGTCGGTGAAGATTTCGCGGTTGACCGTGTGCAGATACGGGATCGCGAGGAATGGGGTGATGTAAAAGATGTCGTAGAGCCACCAGCCGACGACCGGAAACACCACACCGGCGAAGCGCACGTCGGCATACATCGTCATGTTGAACACGTATAGGCACCAGATGAGCACGCCCATCCAGCAGGTGATGATCATCCACTGGTGGCCCCAGCGCTTCATCTGCAGGAACCCGATCGCCGCGGCGCACCGCATCGCGAACACCGTGAGGATCATCGCGAATACCATGGACTTCTCGCCCGGTCCGGCGGCGCCGCCGACCCAGAATTCGTTGTAGTGCCAGAAATAGCCGGCGTCGAACATGGCGCCCCAGCCGACCATCAGCACGCGGTTGACCAGCGTGTGGTTGGCGACCAGGTCCAACGCCCAGCCCAGGCTGTTGAGGGCTCCGTCGATCAGTACCAGGTAGCCGATGAGGGTGACGATCATCGGCCGCACCGACAAGCCGGCGCGCAACGCTTGGCGCTGCAGCCACACGCCACGCATGAAAATGGGGAAGCCGATCAGGCCCGGCACCCACATCCCCATCAAGGCGGCGCCGACGATCATCCACTTGTCGGCACGGCGCTGAGCGAGACGTGACTCGTCGTGGTGGTCCTCGAGGCT
>NZ_JBOGDB010000295.1:0-3164 GCF_050701515.1 Mycobacterium sp.
CGACGAGCGCAACCCGCTGATCGGCCATGCCCTCCACGAAATGGAACTCCCACAGTGGACGGCTGCGGTCCAACGGGGTGCTCGCGATTTCCCCGATCACGTTGTCGAGTTCCCGCCGCCCGCCGGGACTGGCGACCGTCACTCGCCGCACGTGATAGTCGAGGTCGATCGCGCAGTCCTCGAGCCACATCGGATGATGCAAACGCCACGGGATGTCGACGAGTTCGTAGCGCAACGGGTCCAGCAGGTGCAGCCTGCGGTAAAGCGTGCGCCGAAAGAATTCGAAGGTGAAGTCGTCCTCATTGAGCGTCGTGTCGATGACGGCGACCTTCAACGTGTGCGTGTGCACATTGGGCGCTTCGCTGTACAGAAGCATGGCATCCATGCCGTTGAGTCGCTTCACAGCACATACCTCACGTGTTGGTGTAGCCACTCGGTGCGGTCTGTAACCATGTTGCCCGCCGTCGCGGCGACGCCGTAGCCTCGTGACGTGGCCGGACTGGCGGCCGTCAGCGCCGACGAACTCGCCGCCCTGGAGGTCTTCAAGGGCTGTCCCGCAGATGCTCTGGTGCCGCTGGCGGCGAAACTGCGGCCGATGAAGGCGGCGGCCGGACAGGTCCTGATGCGCCAAGGGGAAAGAGCGGAGACGTTCTTGCTCATCGGCTCCGGGCGGGCGGAGGTCGCGCACACCGGGGACGACGGCGTGCCCACATTCGTCGAGTTGTTACCAGGCCAGATTGTCGGCGAGATCGCCCTGCTGCGCGACGCGCCCCGGACCGCGACCGTGGTGGCCACAGAGGCGCTGTCCGGCTGGGTCGGCGGCCATGACGCCTTCTGCACCATGCTCGACGTACCGAGATTGATGGCCAAACTCGTGCGGACCGTGCGCCAGCGGCTCGCCGCCTTCATTACTCCGATCCCGGTACGGATGCGCGACGGCACCGAACTGTTCCTCCGGCCGGTACTGCCGGGTGACAACGAGCGCACCGTACACGGTCCCGTCCAGTTCTCGGGCGACACGCTGTACCGCCGGTTCCAGACCACGCGCACCCCCAGCAAGTCGTTGATGGCCTATTTGTTCGAGGTCGACTACGAGAACCACTACGTGTGGGTGATGACGGATAAAAAGGACGGTCCGGTGGTGGCCGACGCCCGCTTCGTCCGCGACGAACGGGACCCCAGCCTCGCCGAGGTGGCCTTCACCGTCGGCGACGATTATCAGGGCCGTGGCGTCGGCTCCTTCCTGATGGGTGCGCTGGCAATCGCGGCGAGGGGCGACGGCATCCGGCGGTTCACCGCGCGGGTGTTGTCGGACAACCTCCCGATGCGCAAGATCCTGGACCGGTTCGGCGCGCACTGGGAGCGCGAAGACGTGGGCGTCGTGACCACGGTGATCGACGTTCCGGCGCTCCGCGATCTGTCCATCACATCGGAGCTGTACCGCGAAATTCACGGTGTTGCAAGCCAAGTCATGCGGGCCGCCAGCTGATGCGTCCCCCGCAACACCGGACGCTACGACCGAGGCTCGGTCACGGTGTGATCGTGGTGTTCGCGTCAATCACGTTCGTGGCCTCCATCAGTGCCGGCATCTGAGGCTCGGGGCCGTCGGCGTTGAGCTGCATCACGTACAGGGCGTCCTGTCCGGGAATGACCACTGTCTTCTGTGCGATGGCCCTTCTGACGCCGCCCCTCATGTATGAGCCACCGACCTGCCAGGCTTCGAATCCGCCGAGTGTGCCGCCGGAGCCGGTGCCGTCGCCCTGATATCCGGGAAGGTTCCTGATCTCACCCGGCGCGAACTCCATGATCTTCGCCGGATCGACGTTGCCGGTGAGCTTGGACATCAGCGCAGTGATGGTGGGCGGGTCAGCGGCGGCGGCCGGGTCAATGAAGATGATCTGGCCCCACGCCCATTGCGGTGCGCGGGCGCCGGCGTCCTCCCAGCCGGGCGGGATAGGCAGGTTGACTAGCGGTGAGCCGGGATCACCGCGCTTGACCGGCGTTTCGACGATGCCGTTTTCCTTGATGTAGTCGACGATCGTCTTGTTGGGTCCGGTGGCCTGCGCCGGTGTGGTGGGCGCGGGTGCGCTGGTTGTTTCCTTCGGGGCGGTTGCCTCGGTCTGCTTGTCATCCGATCCGCAGCCGGCCAGGCCGAGGCCGAGTGCGACGGCCGCGATGGCGATACCCCCGGCCCTGAGTGACTTCGTCATAAGGTCTCCCGTCAGTTGGAAATTCCTGCCCGAGCCTACGGTCGGCAAATGCCCGATGGGGGCGATTTCTCAGGGTAGCCCAACCACCCGCGTACGACGGGGCCGAGGGTTTGCCTCTGCTCGGCGGTTCTGCCACTTATTGACGCCGAAGCAACTGTGTTCGGAAATCCCTGGGAGTTTCGCTGCATTTTGTCCGCGCGTGGTGCAGGATGCACGTGTGCTGCGAGTTGGGGGCCACAGCGTGCTCGCGGCATCGTCGCTGTAGACACGCAGCGATGCGGCGCGGTGTGGCGAGGGAAGGTGTGGACATGAAGGTCCTCGCGCGTTCGCTAGTCGTAATCTTCGTGGTGCTGATCGCCGTTCCGGCGCTGGCGGTGACGTACACATTGACCACCACCGTTCAGCTATTGGCGACAACGGCCTTGATCATGGGCGGGACGGAGCACCCGCTGTCCACACCGCCGGATACGATTGATTTCGTCGAAGATTACCTTGCCGCTGCGGAAGACAACTACATCGATCCGGACCAGAACGAGGACCTAAATAGCGTCGCGGTGATTTATCCGGCGGAGTTCTTCCCCGTGTTCGGCTCGACGACGTTCGACGACTCGGTTCAAGCCGGTCGCGAGAATCTCAATACTTGCCTCCGGGACCCAGGCAACTGCGACTTCAACGAAAACGCCGGAATCGACGATTCCGACCCGCCGGCCACGGGTGACACCTTCAAAGTCCTTGGTTACTCGCAGAGTGCGGTGGTCGCGTCGCTCGTCAAGCAGGACCTCATCGACAACCCGCCCGCTCAGCCGATCAACGCCGAATTCTTCGTGATCGCGAACCCCATGCGTAAGAACGGCGGCATCTTGGCACGAGGGTTCGAGGGCCAGACCATTCCGGGATTGGGCATCACCTTCCACGGGGGCACCCCGACGAACAGTCCTGTCGTCGATCCTGGCG
>NZ_JBOGDB010000296.1:0-8131 GCF_050701515.1 Mycobacterium sp.
GCCCGAGGACAGGCTGTGGGTGATGGGGGACAACCGCACCCATTCGGCCGATTCGCGGGTGCACTGCGACAACAAGCCGGAAGACGCGCAGCGCGGGCTGCTCTGCACGGGCGACCCGGAGGCCGGAACGATTCCGATAGAGAATGTGATCGGAAAGGCACGGTTCATCGCCTGGCCGCCGTCGCGATGGGGTGGGGTCGGCAGCCACAATCCCCAAGTGAACCCGCAGACCCAATAGTCTTAAGGGAGGCTGATGCCCGCGACGTGGCCGCCCCGAACGGTGATCCGCAAGTCCTCCGGCCTGCGCACGCTGGAGTCGGCGCTGTACCGCGGAGGCCTTGGGCCGGTGGCCGGCGTCGACGAGGTCGGCCGGGGGGCCTGCGCAGGCCCGTTGGTTGTCGCGGCGTGCGTGCTCGGGCCGAACCGGTTGGAGAGCCTGGCCGCCCTCGACGACTCCAAGAAGCTCACCGAGAAGGAACGCGAGCGGCTGTTTCCCCTGATCCGGCGGTATGCGCTGGCATATCACGTGGTGTTCATCCCGTGCACCGAGGTGGATCGGCGGGGGGTGCATGTGGCCAATATCGAGGGCATGCGCCGGGCGGTCGCGGGCCTGTCCGTGCGGCCGGGATATGTGCTCAGCGACGGCTTCCGGGTGCCCGGCCTGCCGATGCCGTCGCTGCCGGTCGTTGGCGGCGACGCGGCCGCGGCCTGCATCGCGGCGGCCAGCGTGCTGGCCAAGGTCAGCCGCGACCGGCTGATGGTCAAGATGGAGGCCGAGCACCCCGGCTACGGCTTCGCCGAGCACAAGGGCTACAGCACCCCCGCGCACGGCGCGGCGCTGGCCCAGCTCGGCCCCTGTAACCAGCACCGATACTCGTTCATCAACGTCCGTCGGGTGGCCACACCGACCGGCACCAGGGTGGTGACGGAGTTGGTGGGTGAGTGCGTACCGGAGCAGCGTGGCGAAGTTGGGTAAGGGAAGATAGTGCTAGACCAACACGAAGGACTGCTGAAGCGATGAGTGCCGAAGATCTCGAGAAGTACGAAACCGAGATGGAGCTCTCGCTGTACCGCGAATACAAGGACATCGTGGGGCAGTTCAGCTACGTCGTGGAGACCGAGCGGCGGTTTTACCTGGCCAACAGCGTGGAGGTGGTGCCGCGCGATTCCGAGGGCGAGGTGTACTTCGAGCTGCGCCTGGCCGACGCCTGGGTCTGGGACATGTACCGGCCCGCCCGGTTCGTCAAGCAGGTGCGGGTGATCACCTTCAAAGACGTCAACATCGAAGAGGTGGAAAAGCCCGAGCTGCGGCTGCCCGAGTAGTCGGTCAGCCGGCGCTGCCAGCGCTTCGTAGGTGTTCGCCGAAGAACGCGAAGACCCGAGACCAGGCATCCCCGGTCGCGGCCTCGTTGTAGCCGAAGCCAGTGATGCGGAGCAGCGGCTGGCGGGGCAGCCGGTTGGCGAAACTGTGCCCGGCGTCGGGGTAGACCTTGATGTCGGCGGGGATGTTCTTCTCCTCGACGACCTTGTCCAGCTTGGCGGCCGCACCGATGCCGAGCGGGTCGCGACGGCCGAAGCTGGCCACAATGGGACACGCCCCGTCCAGCGTCGCACTGAGATTGCGCGGCAGCGGGGTGCCGTAGAACGGCGCGGAGGCACCAAACCCTTTGGGGGACATCACCAGCGCGAACTGGCCACCCATACAGAAACCGGCGATGCCGACCGTGCCGTCGGCTTGCGGCATGGCCAGCAGGTGCTCCCGAGCGGCCAGGATGTCGTCGAGTGCACGGCCGCGCTTGGTCAGCAGCTCCCGGAAGACCCGTGTGACGCAGCGGGCCCGGCCGCCGCGGGCGAACATGTTCGGCGTGATGGCGATGTATCCCGCTGCGGCGATCCGACGCGAGATCGACTCGTTGTCCGGCCCGTGAGCGATCGCGTCATGGATCACCACCACCCCGGGCCATGGCCCCTGGCCTTCGGGAACGCTCAACAGCGCATCGATCGGACCGTCCGGGGTATTGATCGTGATGGTCTGCACCCGATCAATCTAACGGTCCTCCCGGTGCGCTAGTCGAGTCGGAGGCCGCCCATGACGTGACCCAATTCGGCGACCGCCCTGCGGTAGGCGGCCTTCTGGTCCTCGGCGCGCGCGACGACCATGGCGGTCTCGCAGATGGCCCCGTAGAGGAAGTGGGCGAGTGGAGCGGCTGGCCGCGGCGCGATCCGCCCCGCTTCAACCGCGCGTGCGATCGCGACCTCCAACATCTCCAGCATCGGGGCTTCCTTGCGGCGCACCGCCTCCCAGCCGATCGCAGCCAAGGCATCGAGCAGCATGATCCGCTGCAGTCCGGGCTCGAGACACTGCTCCAGGAAGGCTCGGCAGCAGGCCTCGACCGCATCCCAGGGATCCTTCTTGCCGGCGTACACGACCGGCAGCATCGTGGTCAGCCGCTCGACCTCGCGGGCGAAGACCGCCTCGAACAGCTGCTGCTTGCTTTCGAAGTGGTGATAGACGGCCCCCTTCGTGACGCGGGCCTTGGCGGCCACCGCATCAAGCGAGGTGGCGGCGTATCCGTCCTGGGCGAAGAGATCGCGGGCCGCATCGACGAGGGCGCTCGTGGTTGCCTCACGGCGCTCCGCCTGCGTCCGTCTCGCCAACTTCGTCGGCACGGACTCACGATAACCGTTGATCACGTTGTCACAGCAGCTGGTAGATCCGGTAGTCGATGTGGTTGGGCGACAGGATGTTGTAGCCGACGGCTACCACCACGCTGAGCCATCCGTACCGCTCGTCGGCGGTCTCGAACTTCGGTGTGGTTCGCACGTAGGTCTCCTCGAACGGCAGCACCTCGCCGGCGGCAAGGCGTTCCAAGCCGTCGGCCGGGACCTTGATGATGCCGCGGGTCTCGTAGTGGATGAGCACACCGTCATGCGTGCGGAGCGTTGCGCGGACGTCCACTCGGCCGGCGCCGTCATTGCCGACGAGGAGCCAGTCGCCGCCGCCGGGCAGGATTTCACCCCGCAGTTTCGGCCCGTCGATCACACCGCCCTTCGCGATGAAGGTCATCCTGGCGCCGAGGGGAGTGGCGATCGGCTGCGCGGGCTCGAGATCGACATGCATGTCGAACAGGTGCTCGACCGGGAGCGCGTCGACTAGCGGCAGCTGGTCGGTGGGCTTGCCGGTCTGCGTGGGCGCCATTGTCATTTGTTCACCGCCCCAGCGATTTTGGATTCCGCCCGCTCGGCTTGCACATCGAGATCGGGGAGCGATGCCTGGAGCTGGACCATGTCGACGAAGGTGTCCTTGCGGGCGACGAGCCCGTCGGGCGACACCACGACGGCGTCGAGGCAGTCGAATCGGATGTCGCCGGAGATCAGCGCCCAGTCGAGCACCCAATGGTCGTCGCCGTAGAGGACGCGGTAGGTCTCGAACGAGAAGTCGGGAAAACGCTCGAACAGCTCGGCGAATGCGGCGCGCACCGCGCCGCGGCCGACAACCGGACCGCCGCCGAGGTGAGTCCAGAACTGGGTGTCATCGGTGTGCAGCGCGACGATCGCGTCGGGGTCGCGATCCGCCCAGGCGGCGAAGTAGCGCTCCGAAATCGCCTTCAGATCAATGTCGTGAGTGACCGGTTGGGACATTTGGCGCCTCCATTTCAACTTGCATACCGTCAGTAGGTATTAACCTACCATGAGTATGCAAGTTGTAAACCCGGAGAGGCGCTCGATTGGCGCGTGAGAGACTGAGGTTCGTGCGCGACGCTCGGCGTTCTGCTGATCAGCCGCGACGACAACGCCATCATCATCGAGGGGTGATCCGGTGGCCGAGATCGAGCTGATCGGCGTTCCGTTCGACGGCTACGGCCGGCCGGGAAATCAGGCCCGGGCCGCGGCAGCACTGCGCGCGGCCGGACTGCTCGACGCTTTCGAGCACCACCACGTCGTGCGTCATGACGACCTCGAGCTACCCGCTCCGAACCCGCAACGCGGCGCGGCGACCAGCCTGATCAACGAGGCCGCGCTGCTGGCGATGACCGACGCGCTCAACGAACGGGTCGGGCTGGCCGCCAAAGACGGACGGTTCCCGTTCGTCTACGGCGGGGACTGCTCGGCGCTGCTGGGCGTGGTCACGGGTCTGCGTGACCATCTCGGCGACGTCGGGCTGGTGTTCATCGACGGGCATGAGGACACCATGCCGCTCGACGTTTCCGAGGACGGCGAGGCGGCCAACGCCGAGATCGGGCTGCTGCTGGGGATGACCGGACGGCTGCTGACGGGCGAGCTCGGCGATCGGCTCCCAGCGTTGCGGCCGGAGCAGCTCGTCGTGCTCGGTCCGCGCGACGATGCCTGGCGTGGGCAGTTCAACGTCGGCACGCTCGCCGACAGCGGGGTGTGGCTGGCGCCGCTCGCCGAAGTCGCCGACGACCCGGCATGCACCGGGCGCCGTGCGGTCACGCACCTGGCTGGAACCGTCGACCGTTGGTGGCTGCACATCGATTTCGACGTACTGGACCCAGTCGAGTTCCCGGCACAGGGGCTGCCCGGCGTCGAGGACGAGCCGGGCGGCCTGACCTGGGCCGAGCTCACCGATCTGGTGCACGCAGTGCTGCTCGGCGGAAGCTGCGTGGGCGGCAGCATCGCGATCTACGACCCGGACCAGGATCCGGATGGCGGCGACGCGACCAATATCGTGTCGTTCGTGCACACCGTCGCGAGTCGCTACCGCGACGGCAGGTAGTCAGGAGTCTGGGGTGGCTGAACCCATCGACGACTACTTCACAGCGACCATCTCCGCGATGGCCGAGTCGGCGCCTCGGCGCGCCGGCGAGGACACCGTGCTCGACGATTCATCCCTCACGGTGTCGGAATGCATGGCGCTGTTCGACGCTCAGCTCGGCAGCCGCCAGCTGGATCTGGCTGCCCGTTGGCTTCGGTCGCAGGGCAAGGGGTATTACACCATCGGCTCATCGGGCCATGAAGGCAATGCTGCCGTCGCGGCCGCGTGCCGCCCGACCGATCCCGCGCTGCTGCACTACCGGTCGGGTGGTTTCTTCTTGGCCCGCGCCGCCCAGGTCGGCGGTCGAGAGCCGCTGCGCGACGTCTTGCTGGGGCTGGTGGCGGCCAGCGAGGAGCCGATTGCCGGCGGGCGGCACAAGGTGTTCGGCCGTCACGACCTGAACATCATCCCGCAGACCTCGACCATCGCATCGCATCTCCCGCGCGCGATCGGTGTCGCCTTCTCCATCGCTCGCGCCAAGAAGCTCGGTGTGGCCTGCCCGTGGCCCGACGACGCGATCACGGTGTGCAGCTTCGGCGACGCATCGCTGAACCATTCCACCGCGGTCGGCGCGATCAACGCCGCGTTGCACTCCGCATACCAGGGCGTACCGATGCCATTGTTGTTCGTCTGCGAGGACAACGAGATCGGCATCAGCGTGAAGACCCCGCCGGGATGGATCGCACAGACTTACGGAAACCGTGACGGGCTGAATTATTTCGAGGCTGACGGCTCCGATCTGCCGTCGACGTTCGATGCGGCGGCGGCCGCCGCCGGCTGGGTACGCACCCACCGCCGACCCGCCTTCCTGCATTTGCGGATGGTCCGCTTGATGGGACACGCCGGCTCCGACTACGAGCCTGCCTATCGTCGGCCCGCCGAGATCGCCGGTGATTTCGACCGGGATCCGGTGCTGTGTACCGCGAAACTGTTGATCACCCAAGGTGTTCTGACACCGACGGAGGCGCTCGATAGCTACGAGGCCAAGCGCGCCAACGTCATCGAGCTCGCCGGCGAGGTCGCCGAATTCCCCCAACTTGGCGACGCACCGTCGGTTCTGACACCGGTGCAGTCAAGCCTCGACGAAGCCGTTGCCACCTTTCCGGCGTCCCTCGCCGCCGCGGTCAGGGCAGGTCAGGTTGATTCGCCGGTGACGGTGGCGCTCGCGATCAACCGTGCGCTGCAGGACATTCTGGACCGCTATCCGGAGGCGATGATCTTCGGGCAAGACGTCGCCCGCAAGGGAGGTGTGTACGGCGTCACTCGCGGATTGCTCGGGAAGACGAGCTCGGCTCGGGTGTTCGACACCTTGCTCGACGAACAGTCGATATTGGGGCTCGCGCTTGGCGCCGGGGTGTCGGGTCTGCTGCCGATACCGGAGATCCAGTACCTCGCATATTTCCACAACACCGCCGACCAGATTCGGGGTGAAGGGGCGACACTGCAGTTCTTCTCCGACCGCCAATACCGCAATCCGATGGTGGTCCGGGTGGCCGGCTACGGATACCAGAAGGGTTTCGGCGGACATTTTCACAACGACAACTCCATCGCCGCTATGCGCGACATCCCCGGGGTGGTGATCGCGTCACCCGCACGGCCCGACGACGCCGCTGCGATGCTGCACACCTGCGCGGCCGCGGCGAAGGCGGCCGGCGTCGTCTGCATCTTCATCGAGCCCATCGCGCTGTACCACACGCGTGATCTGCACGAGGACGGCGACGAGCGCTGGCTCGCTACCTACCCGGCCGCCGGAGTTCCGATCGGGCGCGCGCGCACCTATGGCGATGGCGCCGATCTGACGATCCTCACTTTCGCCAACGGGCTGCGGATGAGCCTGCGGGTGGCCCGCAGGCTGGAAACCTTGGGCGTCCGGGCCCGCGTCGTCGACCTGCGGTGGCTGGCACCGCTGCCCGTGGACGACATGATCCGCGAAGCCAACCTCACCCGACGAACATTGATCGCCGACGAAACCCGGGATACCGGCGGCGTGGGCGAAGGCGTGCTCGCCACACTTCTGAAGCACGGTTACACCGGCGCAATAGAGCGGGTCGCCAGCAAGGACAGCTTCATTCCGCTGGGCGATGCCGCCCTGCATGTGCTGCTCTCGGAGGACGACATCGAGGCCGCGGCGTTGAAGCTCGCCCGCGCCTGATAAACGGAGGGTGAATCTACACTGAGCGCGATGACCGGTGCACCTGACGCGACCAGACCGCTGGTCGGCGTGCGGATCGTGGAGATCTCCAGCTTCGTCGCCGTGCCGTTGGCCGGGATGACGCTGGCGCAGCTGGGCGCCGAGGTGATTCGCGTCGACCCGATCGGCGGGGCGGCCGATTACCGCCGCTGGCCGGTCACCGACGACGGGACGAGTATCTATTGGGCGGGGCTGAACAAGGGCAAGCGTTCGGTGGCCGTGGACATGCGATCACCGGAGGGTCAGAGCCTGGTTCGGCGGCTGATCGCGGACAGCGGCGCGCTTATCACCAATGTGGTTGGCCGGGAATGGCATTCGTATGACACCTTGGTCAGCGACCGGCCCGACCTGATCCACGTCGAGGTCTCCGGCCGTGCCGACGGCGGGACCGGTGTGGACTACACCGTCAACGCCGCCATTGGATTTCCGATGGTGACCGGCCCGGCCGAGCTCGCCACCCCCGTTAACCACGTGCTGCCGGCATGGGACGTCTCGTGCGGAATCTACGCGGCGCTCGCCGTGGTCACCGCCCTGCGGCACCGCGACGGCTCCGGGCAGGGCCAGCGGATCAGCATTCCGCTGGAAAACGTGGCGCTGGCGACGGCGGGCAATCTCAGCTTCTTCACCGAGGCGATGATCAACGGCACCGTGCGCGAGCGGATCGGCAACTCGGTCTACGGCCAGTACGGCCAGGACTTCATCAGCAGCGACGGGGCCTCGTTCATGGTGGTCGCGCTTACCGACCGGCATTTCCACGACCTGACCGAGCTCACCGGAACCACCAAAGCCGTTGCCGCGCTGGCGGAAACACTCGGCGCCGACTTCACCGACGAGGGCGAGCGATACCGGCACCGCGATGCGCTGACCGGCCTCTTCAACGAGTGGTTCTCCGCACGCACCGCCGAGGAGATCACCGCGGGGTTGTCCGCGACCTCGGTGCTGTGGGAGCGGTATCGGACCTTCGCCGAGGCGGCGTCAGATGAGCGTGTTACCGCGAATCCGATGTTCACACCTCTCGACCAGCCGCGCATCGGCGAGTATATGGCGCCCGGACTGCCGATGTCGATCGACGGCACGTACCCACCGGCAGTGGCCGCCCCGGCGGTCGGCGACGACACTGCCACGGTCCTGCACGAGTGGCTGGGACTGAGCCCAGACGAGAT
>NZ_JBOGDB010000297.1:0-2908 GCF_050701515.1 Mycobacterium sp.
GTCGCGAGCACCAGCGGCAGATAGTCGGCCGCGAAACCGGGTTCGATTCCCGACGCATAGAGTGACGACTGTCCCTTGTCGGCGGCTTGCGCCATTTGTTCGCGCCACTCTGCCGGTTCATAGGTAGCCGGATTGACCAGTCGGGTAGTGCTGGTGGTGACGATGTTGATGCCGGACTCGAGTAGTCGGACGTAGTCGGGGATCGCGAGGGCGTCGCGCTCGGGTCCGCTTGCCGTATAGATGACGCAGTCGGGCGCGAGGCCTATCAGCGATTCCGCGTCATTTGTCGTGGCGAGACCGATCGGCTCACCGTTCGCGAGCTCACCGGCGTCCTTGCCGACCTTCTCCTCGCTATGAACCCACACGCCAACGAGGTCGAGATCTGGTCGGCGCGCGACCTCGCGGATGGCAATCGAGCCGATGCCGCCAGTCGCCCACACCACCACGCGATTGGTCCGTGCTGCCATCGATTTCCTCCTCTGCATCGCATTTATTGGTAGAACGGTCCCGGCTTGCCGGCCCGCTCGAGGTCTCCGTACGGGTCGTAGACCTTGACCGTCGGATAGGGGAACTTGTCGTACGCCGGTTCTGGGTTGCCGCCGACCCGCAGCGCGCTGAACACGCCGATCGGAATGAGTACCGCGCTTATCAGCACCGCGGTGGCGATCGCCACCATTCGGGTCGTAGAACGCGGCCACCAGCCGATGTCGCCCCAGCCAGGTGTCCACTGGGATATGCGGCTCGACGAAGCGTTGATGGGTCTTCACCAGGCCGATGCCGGTCAGCACGTAATAACTCGCGTAACCGCCAAGAAACGACAGGGTCGGCTCGAGCAGAGGGGAGATGAAGAAGTACGGCCATGACAACGGGAAGTGTGCGAGCCGTGGGTCGAACACCGTGAAGGTGGCCCAGTTCGCCAGCGGATCAAGTGCGCCTGCGCACAGCGCCGCAATACCGACGATGAGCGCCCAGTGTGCGTGCCCGGACCGGATCGACCACCAGGCGAGAACGCCGAAGAACACAAGTGTCGTCACCGCGGCGAGGATGTTTGCGACGAGCCGCCAGTCGCCGATGCCCAGAAACGGCGGATACGGCGCGGTCCCCGGGTTGGGGTTGGTCGTGCGCACATCGCCGTGCAGTCCAGTTTGCATGTTCGACAGCGCCCAGACCGCAAAGACGGCGTATGCCCCGGCCACAACCGACCAACCCAGGCGACCCCGCCACCGAGCCACAGTCGTCTTCTCGGGTGTCGCGACACCGGTCACCATCCGCGTCCTTCCGCCGACACAGTACGGATGCAACCTAACTTTTGCTCTCATAACCTAGCAATCGTGCTTGTAGCTGGTCAAGAACGGTTGGCAATGAACAAACGTTAGGTTAAAGTCGCCTACGTCATGACCGCGTCGTTGCCCGAGTGGCGTTGATGTTCACCCTCCGATTCGACATGCGTGCTCCTGACGACGGTGCGCCGACGACCGAGCTATACGGCGCGGCCATCGAGATGTGCGCGTGGGCCGAAACCCGTGGGGCAATCGCGGCGGTGCTCTCGGAGCACCACGGTGCCGACGACGGGCACCTACCCTCGCCGCTCATCCTGGCTTCGGCGATCGCCGCCCGAACCGAAATGATGCCCATCCTGTTGGCTGCAGTGGTCCTGCCCTTCTGGGATCCCGTTCGGCTGGCCGAGGAGATGTGTGTGCTCGACATCATCAGCAGGGGGCGCGTTGCGTACGCGTTCGGCGTCGGCCACCGCGCCGAGGAGTATGAGCACTTCGGCGTTGATGTGCGTCAGCGCGGGCGGCTGGCAGACGAAAAACTGGCCGTGCTGCTGCAGCTGCTGAAGAGCGAACCGGTAGTCCACGCCGGTCGCCGCATCCGCGTGACGCCGGCGTGTACCACTACGTCGGGCCCCTTCATCATGATCGCGGGAGGCAGCGCCGCGGCTGTCAAGCGGGCAGCCAAGTATGGTCTCGGCTTTGTCTCCCAAGTTAATTCGCCCGAACTCAAGGAGTTGTATGAAGCACACTGCCGTGAGCACGGACACGAACCCGGGGTGACACGGTTTCCGGTCGACGGCGCGCCGACCACCGTCTTCGTCGCCTACGACGACGACCGCGCCTGGAAGGAGCTGGGGTCATATCTGCTTCACGATGCCAAGATGGCCGCGGGCTACCGGCATGGTGACGACACGGTGGCCAGCATTTCCCGCGCCGACAGCGTGTCGGCTTTGCGGGCCGCGGACGGGCCTTGCCGCATCTGGAGCATCGAGGAGGCGGCGGCCCACGTGCGGAGCGGACAACAGCTACTCCTGGCTCCGCTGTGTGGCGGCATACCGCCCGAGCTGGCGTGGCACTACCTGGAGAACGCCGTCGTTGCGGTGGACAGAGCACGTGAGTAAGTCAGGGGAAGTTCGTGACATCTAATCCGGTTCGCGTTGTTGTCTGGTCAACGGGGGGAGTCGGCTCGATAGCCGTTGACGCCGTCCGGCGCCGCCCGGACTTCGAACTCGTTGGCGTGTGGGTGCATTCGCCGGACAAGGTCGGCAAAGACGCCGGTGAGCTCGCCGGCGGCCCTGCCATCGGCTTGCCGGCCACCAATGACGCCGATGCCCTCATCGCGCTGCGACCGGATTGCGTGGTGTACGCCGCGAGCGGCCCGGAGCGTGAGGCCGGCGCGGTGCCCGACTACCTGCGGCTGCTCGAGGCCGGCATCAACGTGGTATCGACCACGTCCACGAGCCTGGTCTACCCGCCGGCCTACTTCGCGCCGGACTGGCGGGACCAGCTCGAGGCGGCGGCGAAGTCGGGGAACGCGTCGTTCTACGCCTCTGGGATCTTTCCCGGTTTCGCCTCGGACCAGCTG
Source organism: Mycobacterium sp. (assembly GCF_050701515.1). Lineage (GTDB taxonomy): Bacteria > Actinomycetota > Actinomycetes > Mycobacteriales > Mycobacteriaceae > Mycobacterium. The sequence goes on from NZ_JBOGDB010000297.1 coordinate 2,863, forward strand.
GCGTTGTTGATGTCGACGCAGTCGAAGACGATCCGGACGGTGACAG
>NZ_JBOGDB010000298.1:0-15187 GCF_050701515.1 Mycobacterium sp.
CCAGAACCTATTTCACCGGCAATCACCTCACCGGAGTTCAGTCCGATTCGCAAGCGAAAAGCAACGCCGCGCTCCTGCAGCTCGACCGCGAGACGTTGAACTTCCTGCTGGATATCCAGTGCGGCCATGCAGGCCCGTAATGCGTGGTCCTCCAGCGATACCGGTGCGCCGAACACCGCCATAACGCCGTCGCCGGTGAACTTGTCCACGGTCCCGCCATAGCGCTGCACCACCGCCGACGAAAGGTGCAGCAGCTCGGTCATCATCTCCCGCAACCGCTCCGCACCCACCGCAGCGGCAATATCCATCGAATGCACCACGTCGGCGAAGAGCACCGTGACTTGCTTGTACTCAGCGGGCGACCGCGACTGACTGACAGCCGTGCCGCATTCGCTGCAGAACTTGGCCGTTGTGGTCAGCTGCGCGCCGCAGGACGCGCACTCCAGCGCCGCTGTGGTCATTGCCGACCGCCACTCACGGCAACATCGTGTCACCGTCAGCACAACGGTGCGGTCAAAACGGGCACGCTCGCCCACGCGCGAGCGTGCACGTTTGCACAGGGTTTCGCGGCGTGTCGCGGAGCAGACACGCACTCTCGCGGGAAAAAGCTAGCGCGAGGCTTTCTTGCGCTCGATGTCGGCCAGCGCGGCCGCCAGCTCGGCCCGCTGGGCCGCCGCCGTGTCCCAGGCGAGTTTGCGGTTCTTCACGACCTTGGCCGGCGCACCCACCGCGATCGCATAGTCCGGAATGTCGCCCTTGACCACCGCGTGCGATCCCAGTACGCAACCCCGCCCGATCGTGGTGTTGCGCAGGATGGTGACCTTGGTCGCGACCCAGGTGTCAGGCCCGATCCGCACCGGCCCTTTGAGGATGCCCTGATCCTTGATCGGCACGTTGATGTCGTCCATCTTGTGGTCGAAGTCGCACACGTAGACCCAGTCCGCCATCAGCACCGAGGCGCCCAGCTCGATATCGAGGTAGGTGTTGATGACGTTGTCCCGGCCGAGCACCACCTTGTCCCCGAAGCGCAGCGAGCCCTCATGGCAGCGGATCGTGTTCTTGTCGCCGATGTGGACCCAGCGTCCGATCTCCATCGTCGACAACTCGGGGGTGGCCTGAATCTCGACGCCCTTACCGAGGAAGACCATGCCGCGGGTGATGATGTGCGGGTTTCCGAGCTTGAACTTCAGCAGCCGCCAGTAACGCACGAGGTACCACGGCGTGTAGGCCCGGTTGGCGATCACCCACTTCAGCGACGCCATCGTGAGGAATCTGGCCTGCCGCGGGTCCCGGAGCCGCGATCCCCGCCAGCGCTTGTGCAGTGGCGCGTTCCACATGGTCGTCATGGCCGGAAAGCCTACGCGAGCGCTCTTGCTTGAAACGGTTACCCTCACGTGGGCCCGAAGAAAGGAAACCGTGTTTCGGCGACTCATTGTGCTGGCGCTTACCGCGCTGATCACGGGTGGGCTCGCCGGGTGCGGGAGCACCGACTCCTGGGTCGAGGCCCACGCCGCGTCCGGCTGGCCGGCGCAATATCGCGATGCCGGGAATAGCAGCTACGCGGCGATCGCCGGCGCCGAGACCCTGAACCTGGAGTGGACCCGATCGGTCAAGGGCGAGCTGGCGGCCGCCGTGGCGCTGGGGTCGGGCAGCTATCTGGCGGTCAACGCCCAAACCCCGGCCGGCTGCTCGCTGATGGTGTGGGAGACCGACAACAACGCCCGCCAACGCTGGTGCACCCGATTGGTCCAGGGTGGCGGATGGTCGAGCCCGTTGTTCGACGGCTTCGACAACCTCTACGTCGGCCAGCCCGGCGCGATTCTGTCTTTCCCGCCGACACAGTGGATCCGCTGGCGTCGACCGGTGATCGGAATGCCAACCACCCCAAGGATTCTCGCGCCGGGCCACCTGTTTGTGGTGACGCACCTCGGTCAGGTCCTGGTATTCGACGCCCAAAATGGCAACGTGGTGGGCAGCCCAATGGACCTGGTGGCCGGCGTCGACCCGAACGACTCCCTACGCGGGCTGGCCGATTGCCGGCTGGCGAGGCCGCGCTGCCCGGTGGCCTCCGCGCCCGCATTCGCGGCAGCGGCGGGCATCGTGGTGATCGGGCTGTGGCACCCCGGCGCCCGGACGTCCGCTCTGGTCGGGCTGAAGTACAACGCCAAGCAGAACCCGGTGCTTTCGGCGGCGTGGACCAGCGACGCCGTCACCGGCGGGGTGATGGCCAGCCCGGTGGCGTCCGCGGATGGATCGACGGTGTACGTCAACGGCCGTGACAAGCAGCTGTGGGCACTGAACTCCGCCGACGGCGAACCGAAATGGTCGGTGCCGCTGGACTTCCTGGCGCAGACCCCGCCGTCGGTGTCCCCGGACGGCCTGATCGTCTCCGGCGGCGGACCGGGCGCGAAGCTGGTCGCGATCAAGGATGGCGGCGACCGCGGCGAGGTGGCGTGGACCCGCGACGACGTCACGCCGTTGACCACGTCCAGCCAAGCGGGCGCCCATGTGGCCTACGGCGTTTTACGCGACGGCGAGAACGGGCAGGCACTTCTGGTGTTCGACCCCGCCGACGGCCGCACCGTAAATAGCTATCCGCTACCGGAGGCCACCGGTTGGCCCGTCGGAGTGTCCGTCGGCCACGACCGCCGCGTCGTCACCGCCACCAGCGACGGTCAGGTATACGGGTTCGCGCCGGCCTAAGGCGCGGCGAGGATGGGGGCGAGCACGGTGCGCGGCACCGATGCCTGAGTGGCACCCGCCGCTCCGGGCAGCAGTTCACCCTGGCCGAAGAAAAAGATCACCGCGTCATCGGTGACCGCGAAGTTCTGGTAGTTCGACGGGTCCAGCCCGTCCCCGGGCGATATCGGCTGATCGATTCCCGTCTGCTTCTCCAGCTCGCGCTGGACGGCCGGGAAGATGATGTCGAGGGGCTTGGTGCCGGGCTTGAACAAGGTGTCGTAGGTGATCGGTGCACCCTTGACAAGGTCGTAGTTGAACGCCTTGTACCAAGTCTGGGGATGCGGGCCGCCGACATTCTGGTAGACCTCGAACACCACGCTCTGGGTGCGGCCCGGCGGCTGTCCGGAGCGATAGCCGGTACCCCTGGCGTCGAGCGCGTACGGCATGTCGCGCGAGTCGGGCATCTCGGAGACGTTGACGAAGCCGTCGCGGGTCTGGGTCAGGTAGTCGCTGAGCGCGCGCTGGTCTGGGTAGTCGACCGGGAAGCCGAAATCGAGCGTGTAGCTGGGCTCGGCGGCATGCACACGGCAGATCTGGTCCGCGTCGACGGTGCCGCCGAGATCCGCACACGCCGTCTGCGCTCCGGCCACCACTACGCCGGGTCCAGCGGTCAGAATGCCGGCCGCCAGCAGTGCGGCCATCCCTAGAGTGCGCATCGTTGCCAGCGTACGCGTGGCGTTAGCGCGACGGTCGGCAAATGAATGCCGTTGGCCTACTTGCCGTACCAGAGCCGATCCGGGTGATCACCGCCGTGACCTGCTGCGAACCCCGCAATCGCAGCCTGGGCCGCAGCATGTCGGGGTCCACGTCCACCCCGCGCACCAGAATCTCGGCGGCGCCCGCGTCGCGCGCGGACAGGGCCTGACGCAGCCGTTTCTCGCTGTAGCCGAGTTCGTCGAGCACCTCAAAGCCGCGCATGCCATCGGGCAGCCGATCGCCGGACAGGTAGGCGATCTCGGGGTCGAGCTGCCAGAGCCCGTGCCTGGCCGCGTAGTGGCGCACCAGCCCGGCACGGACGACCGCGCCGTCGGGATCGACGATCCATCGGCCAGCGGGTGCCACCGGGCAGTCGCCGGGTTCGGCGTCGGTGATCTGCTCGGCGGTGTCCAGGATGGTGGCGCGGCGGGTAACGCCCGCCTCGGTCAGGCCCGGCGACCACAGACACGCCTCGCGCACGCTGCCGCCGAGCGATATCACCTCGACCTCGCTTTCGAAGCCGAGCCGGTGAAGCTGTCCGAAATCGATTCCGGGCGCGCATTTTACGACGAGATCGCGGTCCCGGTAGACATCCAGCACCCGATCCAGCGGCGGGGAATAGTCGCGCGCGTCGAACCGTCGCCGGCCGGACCGTCGACGGGCCGGGTCGACGACCACGACGGCGTCGCGGGTGACCGGGCGCAACGCGTCGGCCCGACACAGCTCGACGTCGCCGACATTGTGCCGTGCCATGGCGAGCCGGACCGGGTCCAGATCGCTGCCGACGACGTAGGCGGCCGAATTGCGCAGTGCGGCAAGCTCCGAGCCGATCGAACAGGTGGCGTCGTGCACGCGGGCGCCGGCCAGCCGTCGGGCCCGATGCTCGGCCACCGGCTCGGCGGTGGCCTGTTGCAGCGCGTCGTCGGTGAACAACCAGCCCGACGGGTCGGCGAATTTGGCGCCCGCCCGACGGCGCAACAACACGGTCTCGACCAGAACCGGCGCGCGGTCACCGAATTGCCTTCGTACCGAGGCGATGTCGGTGACCCGAGTCGCATCCGTCAACCCGTAGCCCTGGACATCGCGCAGCGCCTGCACTCCCACCGCGCTGCGCAGATACGCGACGGTTTCAAGGCCGAAATCTACGACGGCTTAACCCCGGTGACCATGACGTTGTAGAACCAGCCCTTGGGCACGATGCGGCCCCAGACGTTGGCGTCCACCCACGACAGCGTCGTCCAGCTGCTGAACGCGAACCTGGCCCAGCCCAAGCCCAGCCGTCCCGGCGGCACCGCCGCCTCGATGGTGCGCAGCGGCCAGCCCAGCATGGCGGCGGTGAACTCGGTCGTGGCGCTGTCCACGTCCACGGCGCCGGTCGCGGTGGCCATCCGCTCCAGGTCGCTCGGCTCGAAGGTGTGCAGGTCGACGATCGCCTCCAGCGCGGCGGCACGCGACGACTCGTCGAGCTCGGTTTGCGGGCGCCGCCAACCGGTCAGGCCCGGCAGTCTGGTCACGTTGGTCACCACGCGCCACGTGAGCGTGGACAGCGGGCGAGCGTAGCGTTCGCCTGCATTGGTCGGCTCACCGGCGAACACGAACCGCCCGCCCGGTTTGAGCACCCGGACCACCTCGCGCAGCGACAGCTCGACGTCGGGTATGTGGTGCAGCACCGCGTGGCCGACGACCAGATCGAAGGTGTCGTCGTCGTACGGGATGCCCTCGGCGTCGGCGACCCGGCCGTCGATGTCCAGGCCAAGCGACTGACCGTTGCGGGTGGCCACCTTGACCATGCCCGGCGACAGGTCGGTGACCGAGCCACGCCGCGCCACCCCCGCCTGGATCAGGTTCAGCAGAAAGAAGCCGCTGCCGCAGCCCAGCTCCAGCGCCCGGTCGTACGGCAGCCCACGAACGTCCTCGTCGGGCACGATCGCGTCGAAGAGGTCGCGGGCGTAGTCGACACAGCGCTTGTCGTAGGAGATCGACCACTTGTCGTCGTAGGACTCGGCCTCCCAGTCGTGGTAGAGCACCTGCGCGAGCTTGGAGTCGTGCCGTGCGGCCTCCACTTCCTCCGCCGTGGCGTGGGGCCTCGGAGTCGGCTGGCCGACGACATCGGATCGAGCGCCGGATTCCTCGAAACTCATGCAGGGCAGCCTAACGGCCGTCATCAAACGACGCTTTGGCGGCGGCCAATACCTGCGACGGATGGTCGACGAGGCGCTCCGCCCAGGTCACGGCGGCGTCGTACACCGCGTCCGGGGCCACCATCTCGTCGATCAGGCCCAATGCCAGCGCCTCCTTGGCGTCGACGAACCGCCCGCTGAACACCAAATCCTTGGCCTTGCTCACGCCGATCGCGCGCGCCAACCGGGTCGTTCCGCCCGGAGTCAGCCCGGCCAGGATCTCGGTGGCGCCGAGCTTGGCGTTGTCGCCGGCCACCCGCCAGTCCGCGGCCAGCGCCAGCGACAGGCCGCTGCCAAGGGCGTAACCGGTGATCGCGGCGACGGTCGGTTTCGGGATCGCACCGAGCGCTTCGACGGCGTCCCGGCTGACGCGGGCGGCCCCTGCGGCTTCGTCCGCGTTGAGCGTCCGCAGCACGGCCACGTCGTCGCCGGCGGAGAAGATCTCATGCCCGCCGAACACGATAACCGCCGCGACGTCGGCGCGCGCGCCCAGATCGGCGGCGGCAGCAGTGATCTCGCGATACATCTGCCGGGTCAGCGCATTGGTCGGCGGCCGCGACAGCACCAGGGTGGCGATGCCCGGACGCTCCTCGTTGAAGTAGATGTTGACGAACTCGGTCATGGTGATCGCCCCTGAAGCGCCTCGTTGTAGCGCTCGCCGTCGAAGAACTCGAACTCCCAGTTCCCCTCGGTAATGGTCAGATTCGGCTGCACGGTGACGATTTTGCGCTCCACCGCCAGCACCTCGGCGACGCTGCGGCCGGCCAACGAGTCCAATTGCGTCCAGGTCGGCGGCAACAGGAAGCTTCGTTTTGCCACGAAGTCCTCGAGTGCGGCGTCGGGCGTGACCCAGCCGGCCTGGTCGGTTTCGGTGTTCTCGCCGTCGGCACGCTGACCCTCCGGAAGCGCACCGACGAAGAAGTAGGTGTCGTAGCGACGGGTGCGCTCCTCTTTGGGGGTCACCCAGTTCGCCCACGGCCGCAGCAGGTCGGCGCGCAGCACCAGGTTCTCGGTGCGCAGGAATTCCGCGAACGACAGCGAGTTGTCCACCAGGGCCGAGCGGGCATCCCGGTACACCGAGGCGTCGCCGACGATGCCGTGCGGGTCGTCGGCCGGACCGGCGAACAGCACCCCGGACTCTTCGAAGGTTTCGCGGGCGGCAGCGCATACCAGCGCTTCGGCCAGGTCCGTCTCGACACCGAACCGCTGCGACCACCACGACGGATCCGGTCCGGCCCAGGTGATCTCGGCGTTGCGGTCGCGGTCGTCGACACCGCCGCCTGGGAACACCATCACGCCGGCGACGAAGTCCATCGCGGAATGCCGCCGCATCAGAAACACCTTGATGCCGTCGGCAGTGTCGCGCACCAGCATCACCGTGGCCGCGGGACGGGGGGTGAGCGGCTGTTCGGTCATGCACGCCTCCTGTGCGCTGCCCTGGATCTGGTGCGGCGGGCGAAATAGCGCCCGTCGATGACCTCCAGGGCAATGGACTGGCCGAACGCCGTGGACAGATTCTCCGCGGTCAGCACGTCCGGCAGCAAACCGGCGTCGACCACTTGCCCCTCCGACAAGATCATGGCGTGGCTGAAGCCCTGCGGGATCTCCTCGACGTGGTGGGTGACGAGCACGATCGCCGGGGCGTCGGGGTCGGCGGCCAGGTCGGCCAGCCGCGCCACCAGCTCTTCGCGGCCGCCGAGATCGAGGCCCGCCGCCGGCTCGTCGAGCAGCAGGAGCTCCGGGTCGGTCATCAAAGAACGGGCGATCAGGACGCGTTTGCGTTCCCCCTCCGACAGCGTCTCGTACGTACGATCGGCAAGGTGTTCGGCGCCGACGCTTTCCAGCATGTCGATGGCCTGGTTGTAGTCGACGTCCTCGTAGCGCTCCCGCCATCGGCCGAGCACGGCGTATCCGGCCGACACCACGAGATCACGCACCACTTCCCCGTCGGGCACCCGCTGCGACAGCGCCGAGCTGCTCAGGCCGACGCGGGAACGCAGTTCGGACATGTCGACCCGGCCCAGCCGTTCGCCGAGCACGTAGGCCGTGCCCGATGACGGATGTTCCATCGCGGCGGCGATGCGCAGCAGCGACGTCTTGCCCGCGCCGTTCGGCCCGACGACCACCCAGCGTTCGTCGAGTTCCACCGTCCACGAAACCGGCCCGACCAGAACCTGGCGGCCACGCCGCAGCGTGACCTTGGCGAAGTCGATCAGCAGGTCGGGGTCGGCTGCATCGCCTTCGGTGTCGGGCACTCGCCCATCGTAGTGAAGCGATTTCGGCGTGCTCGGTTGCGCCTCGCGCCAACTTTCACGTCCAAACCGCTGGCATTCGCCACCGTGGCGCTACGCATGGTGTGGGAAGCGAATCCGTATCAGTTCGAGTTCGCGGCGCACCCGCTCCGCGTCACGGTCGAGGAACTCCGCCGGAATTCTCTCGGAGGGCCTGGAGAACTTGGCCCACGTCCGGGCCAATCGAGATGTCCAATTCGTGCTCATGGGTCGATGATCGAGCCAACTGGCTTGCCTTTCAATAGCCAGTTGGCGCATACTGGTCGGCAAATGACCATCGAATTGGCGGCCCGCACGCTCGATGTGGACCTGTTGGCCCGCGAGCTCGGCAACTGGCGCACGTCCAGTCGCAGCGGCCCGGTCTACCAGGGCCTGGCCGACGCCATCCGGCTGCTGATCATCGACGGGCGACTTCCGGTCGGCGCCCGGCTGCCCAGCGAGCGGGCGCTCGCCGACGCGCTGCGGGTGTCGCGCACCACGGTCACCGCCGCCTACACGCACTTGCGCGACGACGGCTACCTGAATGCCCGCCGCGGGGCGCGCAGCACCACCGCCCTGCCCGTCGCGCCGGCGGTCCGCACCGACACCACGCCACCAGCGGTGAGCCTGGCCGCCGCGGCGCTGTCCGCTCCGGCCGCCGCGGTGATGGAGGCGTTCACCGACGCGACCCACGACGTGACGCCGTACCTGCATGAGCCCGGCCACGAACTGGTCGGGGTGGGTGCGCTGCGGCAGGCGATCGCCGAAAGATATTGCGAGCGCGGCCTTCCCACCGAACCCGACGAGGTGATGGTGACGACCGGGGCGCTGCACGCCATCGGCCTGATCCTGACGACGTATGTACAGCCCGGCGACCGCGTCTTGGTGGAACAGCCCACGTATCACGGCGCGTTGTCGGCCATCACCACCGCCGGTGCGCGACCCGTCCCGGTGGCGATGACGGAGGACGGCTGGGAACTCGACGCACTGCAGGCCGCGGTGCATCAACTGTCGCCGAGTCTTGCCTATCTGATACCCGACAACCAGAACCCCACCGGGCTGACAATGCCGACGGCGGACCGAAAGCGGTTGGCGGGCATCATCACCGAAACCCGGACGCGCACCGTCATCGACGAGACCATTCTCGACATGTGGCTCGACCAACCGATGCCGGCGCCGATGGCTGCGGAGATGACGACACGACGCGACCTGGTACTGACCGTCGGTTCGATGTCGAAGTCGTTCTGGGGCGGCCTGCGGGTCGGCTGGATTCGCGCCGAGCAAACGACGATCGCCACGATCGCCGCCCTTCGCCCGTCCATCGACATGGGGACGGCTGTACTTGAACAGCTCGCGGCCGCACGGCTTCTCGCGCAGCGGGACGAACTCCTGCCCGAGCGGCGGGAAATCTTGCGGACACGACGTGCCTTGCTGAAATCGCTGTTGAACCAGCATCTTCCGGACTGGCGGCCGGGCCCGGGCGTCGGAGGAATGTCGCTGTGGGTGCGGCTGCCGGCGCCGATGAGTTCTGCGCTGTCAGCGTCCGCGTCACGGATGGGTCTTGATATTCCTCCGGGTCCGCGATTCGGTGTCGATGGCACGTTGGAGCGGTTCATCCGGGTCCCCTACGCGCTGCCCGAAGAGCAGTTGTCCGAGGCGGTGGAATTGCTGTCCCGCGCTTGGCGTTCGGTGACCGGAGCAACCGCGCCCGAACCGAAGGCTGTTGTGGTCTAGTCGTCGGGTATGTCGACCCGGCGCGCCACACCGTCTATCTTGTCGGCTGCCTCGATCTCGCCGCGGGTGATGCCGAGGATGAACAGCACGGTGTCGAGATACGGGTGGTTCAGCGACGCGTCGGCGATCTCACGCACCGCCGGTTTGGCATTGAACGCCACGCCAAGGCCGGCGGCGGCCAGCATATCCATGTCGTTGGCGCCATCGCCGACGGCTACCGTCTGCTCCATCGGCACGCCTGCCTGCTGGGCGAAATCCCGCAGCGCCTTGGCTTTTCCGGGCCGGTCGATGACCGGTCCGATGACCCGGCCGGTCAACTTTCCGTCGACGATCTCGAGTTCGTTGGCCGCGACGAAGTCCATCATCAGTTCGTGCGCGAGCGGGTCAATCACCTGCCGGAAGCCACCGGACACGATGCCGCAGTGATACCCCAAGCGCCGCAACGTGCGCAGCGTGGTTCGCGCGCCGGGCGTGAGCTGGATCTGCTCCCCGACCTCTTCGAGCACCTCGGCCGGCAGGCCCGCCAGCGGCGCCACCCGCCGATGCAGCGATTCCGCGAAGTCCAGCTCGCCGCGCATGGCGGCCTCGGTAACCTCCGCGACCGCGGCATGTGCGCCGACCCGGTCGGCCAGCATCTCGATCACCTCGCCCTGGATCAGCGTCGAGTCGACGTCAAAGACGATGAGCCGCTTAGCCCGTCGTGACAGGCTGTAATCCTCGAGCGCGATGTCCACACCCTCGTCGACCGCCACTTTTGCCAGTGCTGTCTGCAGCTGCTGGTAGGCCCCGCCGGGCGGAACCGACACCCGAAGCTCCAGCCCGGTCACCGGGTAGTCGGACACACCGCGGATGAAGTCGATGTTGACGCCGAGCGCGGCCACTTCGCGGGCCACCACGCCGAAGGACTCGGCGGTGATGGGCCGGCCCAGCACGACAATGGTGTGGGTGGACGGCTCATGCATGACCGGCAGCTCGTCGCTGCGCTCGATGGTCACGTCGAGGCCCACGCCGTGGATGGCCGCCTCGACCTCCTCGCGCAGTTCGGCGCCGCCGGCCACCTCCGCCGTGCCCGATACCAGCACGCCCAGCGTCAGGCGACCGCGGATGACGACCTGTTCGACGTTGAGCAGCTCAACATGGTGCCGGGATAGGACTTCGAAAAGTGCGGATGTCACGCCCGGCTGGTCGACTCCGGTGACGGTGATCAACACCGACACCTTGGACGTGCTCACCCCCGGTTGACGCGAGCCGCCATCAGGTCCGGACGTTCTCGTCGTCCAACCTGGTGACGTCGCGGTCCTCCGGGCCGTGGGCCCGCCCGATGTGCGCCTCGGCGCGCATTCGATCCACCATGTGTGGATAGTGCAACTCGAACGCCGGTCGCTCCGAACGGATCCGGGGCAACTCGGTGAAGTTGTGCCGCGGCGGCGGGCAACTGGTGGCCCACTCCAGTGAATTGCCATAGCCCCACGGATCGTCGACCGTCACCGGCTCGCCGTAGCGCCAGCTCTTGAACACGTTCCACGCGAACGGCAGCATCGACGCACCGACGATGAATGCCCCGATCGTGGAGACGATGTTGAGCGCGGTGAACCCGTCGGTGGGCAGGTAGTCGGCGTAGCGGCGGGGCATGCCCTCGTTGCCCAGCCAGTGCTGCACCAGGAAGGTGGTGTGGAAGCCGATGAACGTCATCCAGAAGTGCAGCTTGCCCAGCCGCTCGTCAAGCAGCCGCCCGGTCATCTTGGGGAACCAGAAGTAAATGCCGGCGAAGGTCGCGAACACGATCGTGCCGAACAGCACGTAGTGGAAGTGCGCGACCACGAAGTAGGAGTCGGTGACCTGGAAGTCCAGCGGCGGGCTGGCCAGCAGCACGCCCGACAGTCCGCCGAGCAAGAAGGTGACCATGAAGCCCACCGACCACAGCATCGGTGTCTCGAACGTCAACTGGCCCTTCCACATCGTGCCTATCCAGTTGAAGAATTTGATCCCGGTTGGCACGGCGATCAAAAACGTCATGAAGGAGAAGAACGGCAACAGCACGGCGCCGGTGGCGTACATGTGGTGTGCCCACACCGCCACCGACAGCGCGCCAATCGACAGCGTCGCGTAGATCAGCGTGGTGTAGCCGAAGATCGGCTTGCGGGAGAACACCGGGAAGATCTCGGTGACGATGCCGAAGAACGGCAACGCGATGATGTACACCTCGGGGTGTCCGAAGAACCAGAACAGGTGCTGCCACAGCAGCACGCCGCCGTTGGCCGGGTCATAGATGTGCGCGCCCAGGTGGCGGTCGGCGGCCAGGCCGAACAGCGCGGCGGTCAGCAGCGGGAACGCCAGCAGCACCATGATGGATGTCACCAGGATGTTCCAGGTGAAGATCGGCATCCGGAACATGGTCATGCCGGGCGCGCGCATGCAGACCACCGTGGTGATCATGTTGACCCCGCCGAGGATGGTACCCAGACCGGCGACGGCCAGGCCCATGATCCACAGGTCGCCACCGGCGCCCGGGGAGTGGATGGCGTCGGTCAACGGGCTATAGGCGGTCCAGCCAAAGTCGGCGGCGCCACCCGGGGTGATGAAGCCGGCGATCGCGATCGTCGCGCCGAAGATGAACAGCCACAGCGAGAACGCGTTCAGCCTCGGGAACGCGACGTCGGGGGCGCCGATCTGCAGCGGCAGCACCAGGTTGGCGAACCCGAACACGATCGGGGTGGCGTAGAACAGCAGCATCACCGTGCCGTGCATGGTGAACAGCTGGTTGTACTGCTCGTTGGACAGGAACTGTAGGCCCGGCGCCGCCAACTCGGTGCGCATGAACAGTGCCATCAGGCCGCCAGTGAAGAAGAACGCCAGGCTGGCGACGCAGTACATGATGCCGATCAACTTGTGATCGGTGGTGGTCAGCATTTTGTAGACCAGGCTGCCCTTCGGGCCGAGCCGCGCCGGGAAGGGACGACGGGCCTCGAGTTCTCCGACCGGGGGCGCTTCGGCTACCAAGAGGTCCTCCAAACGTTCATCCGGGTATCCCCGCAATGTTGCTGTTCGAATCCTATCTCCCGACGGGCCCTCTGTCGGCATGGGTCCTACAAACCGTCGTAATCGATTTGCAGCTATGCCCAACTGTTGCGTTTGTTGCTGCAAAACGCGGGTCGCGGCCGCAACAAACGCCACAAATACCGGCAGCTGCTACCGTCGGCCCGTGCTGATCCGCCGACCGGCGCCCGTCCCGCGCAGGCGGGTGGGCCCCCAGCTTGCGAGGGGAGTACCCCCAGTCCTCGCTGCCGGGGCGGCCGTGCTGACCGCGGTGGCGGTGACCATGTTCAGCGGCTGCAGCTCCCCGGACGGGGCGCCGTCCTCGCCGGCGGCCGAGCAGGCGGAGATCACCAGCACCACCAAGATCGCGGACGCGGCCGTACTGGGCAATCAGCGCAGGCCCGACGAATCCTGTGCGCCGGATCCGGCGCCGGTCGACCCCGGCGCACGCGCCGACCCGCAGCGCATCGTGGCGCTCTCCGGCGATCAGCTCGATGCGCTGTGCGCGCTGGGGCTGCAGTCGCGCATCGTCGGCGCCGCCCTGCCCGACGGATCCACCAGCCAGCCGTGGTACCTGGGCACCGTCGTGCACGACGTGCCCGCGGTGGGCACCCGCAGCGAGCCCGATCTGGGTGCGATCCGGGCCGCGAACCCCGACCTGATCCTGGGATCGGCGGCCCTGACCCCGCAGGCCTACCCCGCTCTGTCCGAGATCGCCCCGACCGTGTTCACCGGGGCGCCCGGCGCGGCCTGGGAGGACACCATCCGGACGGTGGGCGAGGCAACCGGCCGGGCCGCGGCCGCCACCGGATTGCTCGACGGCTTCAACGCCGCCGCCGACCAGACCGGCGCCCAGAACGACGCCGCGCACTTCCAGGCATCGGTGGTGCAGCTCACCGACACCACCATGCGGGTCTACGGCACCGACAGCTTCCCCGGCAGCGTGCTGGCCCGCGTCGGCGCGGATCGCCCTGCCGCGCAACGGTTTACCGACAAACCGTATGTCGAGATCGGCACCAGCGACGTCGACTTGGCGAACTCTCCCGACTTCTCCATCGCCGACGGAGACATCGTCTACGTGTCGTTCAACTCACCGGCGGCCAAGGACCGCGCCGGCGAGGTAATGGGCAGCGATGCGTGGCGCAAGCTGTCCGCCAACAAGGACAACCGGGTCTTCGTCGTCAACAACGAGGTGTGGCAGGCCGGCCGGGGCATCGTTGCCGCCCGCGGCATGCTGGCGGACCTGCGCTGGATCAACGCGCCGATCAACTGACGGCGGTTACGACCTGTCCTTCTCGACACCAGCCGGCGGCCAACCCGCGGCGGCCAGTTTGGTGGCCACCCGCCTGACGTTTTCCGGGCCGGCGTCGTGGTCGGTGACGTCCTTGATGAAGGCGGCGATCTCATCCCCGTCGATGGGCCCGTCGACGGCCGGGCTGGACTTGTTGGTGGTGATGTTGCGCACCACTTCTTTGACCTGCTCGTCGGTCAACGGCGTGGCGCGCAGGAGGGCCAGCAGCGGGACCCGCTCGGCTCCCGGAACGCGCTCGGGGTAGCCGGCACGCAACCACCGCAGAATCGAGCCCAGCAGCGAGGTGGCGGTCACAATGCCCAGTGTCCTGGCAATTCGGCATGCCCGCCACCGTCGTACGAGTCTAGAAGTCCCAGTCCTCGTCTTCGGTGTTGACGGCCTTGCCGATCACGTAGGACGAGCCCGAGCCAGAGAAGAAGTCGTGGTTCTCGTCGGCGTTGGGGCTCAGTGCCGACAGGATCGCCGGGTTCACGTCGGTCTCGTCGCGCGGGAACAGCGCCTCGTAGCCGAGGTTCATCAGCGCCTTGTTCGCGTTGTAGCGCAAGAACTTCTTGACGTCCTCGGTGAGCCCGACTTCGTCGTAGAGATCCTGGGTGTACTCCACCTCGTTGTCATAGAGCTCGAAGAGCAGCTCATAGGTGTAGTCCTTCAGCTCCTGCTGGCGGGCGGGGTCCTCGAGCGCCAGCCCTTTCTGATACTTGTAGCCGATGTAGTAGCCGTGCACCGCCTCGTCGCGGATGATCAGCCGGATCATGTCAGCGGTGTTGGTCAGCTTGGCCCGGCTCGACCAGTACATCGGCAGGTAGAAGCCGGAGTAGAAGAGGAAGCTCTCCAGCAGGGTTGACGCCACCTTGCGCTTGAGCGGCTCGTCGCCCTTGTAGTACTGCATCACGATCTCGGCCTTGCGCTGCAGGTTCGGGTTCTCCTCCGACCAGCGGAAGGCGTCGTCGATCTCCGCGGTCGAGCACAGCGTGGAGAAGATGTTGCTGTAGCTGCGGGCGTGCACCGACTCCATGAACGCGATGTTGGTGTAGACCGCCTCCTCGTGCGGGGTCAGCGCGTCGGGAATCAGGCTGACCGCACCGACGGTGCCCTGGATCGTGTCGAGCAGCGTCAGGCCGGTGAACACGCGCATCGTGAGCTGCTGCTCGTCGTGCGTGAGGGTCGCCCACGACTGGATGTCGTTCGAGACCGGGACCTTCTCCGGCAGCCAGAAG
>NZ_JBOGDB010000299.1:0-21557 GCF_050701515.1 Mycobacterium sp.
GGTCACCGCTTACACCGGTAGCGCGTTGTCGCGTGGCGCGAGATCCCAATCCAGTTGGCGCGACGTGAAATACCAGCCACCCCGCTCGTAGATCAGCCGGTCGGTGTAGATACCGGTGGCACGAAGTTCGGCCCCGACGAACAGGAGTGCGATGCACTTCTGGGTTGCCTCGACGCCGTCGACGGAGATCTCGTGGTCGACGGTGACGAGCCGTTTCCCACCACCCCCGTTGAAGGCGGCACGCAGGTCGGTGAACGTCTCTCCGGCCCTGACCACAGTCGCACCCGAGTGCCGGAAGGTGGCCAGCCAGCCGGCGAGGTCGCCCGCGGAATAGAGCCGGTTGTACCGCGCGGTCAAGTCGAGGATGGCGGCGCGCCCCGCCAGTCCGTCGAGCACGAACTGTTGCTGGTAGGTCATGGTCATCTGCGTTCTCCCGTCTAGCGACTCAGCACGTATCCGTTTGCTTCCCTGTCCCAGGCTCCTTCGCCAAGTCCCCTGGCCCGCAGCACGTCCTTGCGGACGCGTCCGATCACGTTCTTCGGGATTTCGTCGAGCACTTCCACGTACCTGGGCACACAGAAGTACGGCATGCGGGCCGAACAGAAGTCGAGCAGGTCCACGTGATCCAGCTGGGCATCCGGCCGCATCGTGACGACGACGAGAATGTCGTCCTCGCCGAGCTCGCTGGGGATGCCGACCGCGGCGGCCTCCAGTACGGCGGGATGACGCATCACCGTCGTCTCGACCTCCACCGACGACACATTCTCGCCGCGTCTGCGCAGCGAGTCCTTCACCCTGTCGACGTAGGTCAGGTTCTGGTCGTCGTCCAGGCTGCCGAGGTCCCCGGTTTGAAACCATTCCGGGTGCGGGTCGACTTGCAGCCCGCCGGACGCGGACGACACATACCCCTCGCTCATCGCATGTGTCGTTCGTGCCCGGCAGGTGATCTCACCCACCTCGCCCGCGGCCAGCGGGCTGCCCTGCTGGTCGACGATGCGCACGTCGAACGCGGGGTTGAGCCCACCCGCGGTTCCCGGCACACCATCGTCGGAAACCGACTTGTACGCGATCGGGAAGGCTTCGGTCAGCCCGTACATGGTGACGATGCGGCAACCGTAGCGCCGCTCGATGTCACGGTAGATATCGGCTGAGATGGGTGCCGCCGACAGGAATCGCAGGCCGATCTCGGAATCGCGCGGCTCCGGCGGCAGGTTCCACAACATCGACACCATCGCACCCGCCCCCGCGAAACCCACGGCGCCGCACTCTCGTATCTCGTCCCATACCCGGCTCGGGCGGAATGCGACGGCGAGCACACTCGTTCCGCCGACCAGCATCGGCGCCAGCACGGTGGGTGCGGCGCTGAGGTGGAACAGCGGCATCGCGGTCCACAGCGCATCACCGGAACCGAACTCCCAGGCCGACGCGACGGTGGCCGCCGCGCGAAACAGGTAGGGCCACGTCGTAGCCACCGCCTTGGACGGTCCGGTGGTGCCCGATGTGAAGAACAGCGCGCCGATGTCGTCCGGTTCGGCCGGCGACGCCGCGGGTGCGGTGGCCGAGGCACGGTCAAGGAGGTCATCTAGTGAATCACCCTGGACGAGTACAGATCTCAATGTCTCAATGCTGTCGGCCACCTCGGTTACGCGGGCGTGCCTCTCGGCGTCGGTGATGACGACCACGGCTTTTGACAGTCGCAGGGCATGGGTGAGGAAATCGCCCTTGCTGGCCGCGTTCACCGCGGCGGCCACCGCGCCGATCCGCGCGGCGCCGAGCCAGAAATACACCCATTCCGGACACGTGCCGGTGAACAGTGCGACGCTCTCGCCCCGTCTCACACCGAGTCCGGCAAGCACATTGGCCGCGGCGCAGGACCGGTCGCGCATCTGGGCGAAAGTCACCGGCGTGCCGGCGATCGACATCATCACCCGGCCGCCGATCTCCTCGGCGCGCCGATCGAGAACCGCCGGAACGATGAATTGGTCGACGCCGAACGCGGCGGGATCGATACCCTCAGCACCCACCCGTCCGGCGGGCATCAGGCACTCGCTGCCGCCGGGTCCGGTGAACCGTCGGCCGTGTACCCGAAGTCGTCCGGCGCCGGCGCTGTGCCGGGATAGAAGCGATGCGCCCATCGCCGCAGCGCCGCGTAGTCACGGGCCTCTTCCGGCGCCAGATTCGGCTTCTCCAGGTACTTCATGTTCTCCCAGGTGAAGAAGTCCTGCTTGATGACTTCCTGCTGCAGCGCCAAGAACTTCTCGGCGCGGCCGGTGGGCTTGTCACCGGTGTCGCCGGGCTCGCGAATCGACGCCTGGGTGTAGAAGTAGTCCGTGTAGTCCTCGTCCACCGGGGTCTGGCCCGTCACCTGGACGGTCGCCACCAGGTCCGAGGGGAAGCGCACGATACCGAGGCCCAGCGAGTAGTTGTCGTAGATGATCTTCGCCTCGACGGGGCCGTCGGGTGTCAGCCACGTCTTCGCCCGTCCCCCACCGAAATCCGCGTTCACGGTGGCGTGCAGGTGGTAACCGCTGACCTCGAACGAGGCGGTGTTCGCGGGATTGGCGGCCTTGTGCACGTACTGCACGTGGTAGGGGTCGGCCGCGTTCTCGATGATCATCTGCGGATGTACCTTGACGCGGTTGACCATCCGGGTGTGCGGGTGAAGGGGGTAATACTCACCGGTCTCGAGTTCCGGCAGCACCGGGGGCTGCCAGTACGGTGCGCGGCCATGACGCTCGTGCCACACCAGGATGAAGCCGTACCAGTCCATGCTGGGGTAGGTGCGGATGCGGACGTTCTGCTTGCAACCGATCTTGCTGTACGGGATCAGCGCGTTGGTGCCGTCACCGTTCCAGTGCCATCCGTGCCATGGGCAGACGATCTGTTCGCCTTCGACGGTCCCGCCCACACCCATGTTCGCGCCCAGATGCTGGCAGTACGCGTCCAGCACGTTGATCTGCCCGGACTCGGTCCGGAAGATCACCAGTTCCTCGCCGAAGTAGTGCGCGCGCCTGACCTGCCCGGGAGCCAACTCGGAGGCGAACCCGACGATGAACCAGCCCGTCGGGAACCGGTATGTGGAGAGGCTGATCCCGCTCGGCCCGAATTCGCGTTCCGACGGATCGAGGGTCGAGTCAGAAGCCGTATCCGTCATGCCTACTCCGTCCGCGCACGCAACAGGCCAGGTCACCGAACCTGTCCGTTGCCTATTTTTACTATTTTAGGCATTCTAGGTCAAGCCCAGCGAAACGAGGACTGGCGGCGCGCACGCGAGGAGCGAAAAAGCAGATGCCCACGACTACTCCGGTCGATCTGTCGGATTCCGCGTTGTGGCGGAACGGTTTTCCCGACGACCTCTTCGCCGAACTGCGCCGCGAGCGGCCGATTTTTCACCACGAGCTGACCGACGGCGTGGCCAAGACCGTCAAGCGCGACTTCTGGATGACCACCAAGCACCGGCACGCGCAACGCATCCACCGCGACACCGAAAGTTTCACCGCCGTCGACGGGCCACTGATCCAGGGAGTGGGGGTCGTCGGCTCAGCGCCGACCATCATCAACATGGATCCGCCCGACCTGACCAAGCGGCGACGGGTGATGTCTCACGCCTTCACCCCGCGGGCCATCGGCAAGCTCGAGGACGGCATCCGGGCGCGCGCCGCATCGATGATCGACCGGCTGCTGGCGGCCGGCGGGGGTGACTGGATCGAAGACGTCGCCGACGTGCTGCCGATGTCGGTCATCGGCGACATCATCGGCATACCCGACGAAGACCGGCCGGAGATCTTCGACACGCTCGATCGCATCCTGAAAGCCAATTCACCGGATATGCGGTTGACCGAGCAGGAGCATCTCGCGCTGTTCGGGAAGATCTTCGGCTATGCGCTCGAGCTCACCGCGGAGAAGCGGCGCAACCCGGCCGACGACATCTGGAGCACGCTGACCTCCGCGGTCGTCACCGACGAGAACGGCGAGCAGCTGTCCATTCCCGCCAACGAGCTCGAGATCTTCTTCTTCGTGATCGCCTTCGCCGGCAGCGACACCACCAAGAACGCGCTGGCGTCCGGGCTACAGGCGTTCGTGGCCAACCCGCAGGAGATCGAGCGGTACCGCGCCGATGAGGCGATCCGGCCGCGCGCCGTCGAAGAGGTGCTGCGCTGGTCGTCGCCGGTCGCGTTCTGGACGCGCAGCACAAAGGTCGACGTGGAGATGGACGGTCTCACCATCCCGAAGGGCGACCGGGTGGTGGCGATGTTGCGCTCGGCCAATCGTGACGAAGAGGTGTTCGACGATCCGTTCACGTTCGACATCGGCCGCACCGACAATGCGCACGTGGCGTTCGGCGGCGGCGGACCGCACCACTGCCTGGGCGCGATGCTGGCCCGCGCCGAGATCCGCGCGGTGCTCGACGAATTGCTCTGCCGCGCCGACGACATCGGCCTCGGCCTGCCGAAGGTCGCCTACCCCAGCCTGACGAACAACATGTCGATCTTCGACGAGATGGCGATATCCCTGACGCCGCGATAGGGCCTCATAGCCCTTGCGGGCGGGTGCCGATGACGCCTTCGGCGGTCAGCCGATCGAGATCGGAGTCGGTGAGCCCACACAGCTCGGCCAGCACTTCGCCGTTGTGCTGACCGAGCGTCGGCGGGGTCCGCAACAGCCACTGGTCTGCGCCGTCGAGGCGGCCGAACGGCGGACACGGGTACAGGCCGGGCCCGGTTCGCGGATGCTCGAGGCGCTCGAAGAAACCGCGGTGCATCAGTTGTGGGTTCTCGGTGACCAACGACGGCGAAACGACCACGGCCGCTGGGATTCCCGCTTTCGCAAGACCTTCCACGGCTGCCTCGGCATCCTGCGCGGCCAACCACTCCTGGGTATCCGACCCGCCGGCCAGTTCTGCCAACGCATTCCGTTCTTTCTCGGTGCGCACGCTCACCGCGACCCAGTCGTCCTCGCCCCTGCACCGATAGATGTCCTGCAGTGCGGCGGGGTGGCCTTGATTGCCACGTCGCTCCAAAATCCGGCCGAATACCTCGAATTCCATTGTCTGCACGGCGGTCACATTGAGCACCGTCTCGACCATCGGAACCTCGACGAGCTGGCCGCGGCCGGTTCGATCGGCGAACTCCAGCGCCGCGAGCAACGCGAACGCCGCATGCGCCCCGGCGAGTGGATCGCACGCACCGCGCGGTGCGACGGGAGGACCCTCGGGCAGCCCGGTCACCCAGGCCAGGCCGGCGATCTGCTCCATCGTCGGCGCGAAGCCGACCCGGTCCCGCCACGGGCCGGTCAATCCGAACGCCGGCATCCGCATCACCACCAGGCGCGGATTGAGGTCGAGCAAGGCATCCGCCCCCAGCCCGAACTGCTCCATCACCCGCGGCGAGAAGTTCTCGACCACCGCGTCGGCCTGGCTCACCACTTCCTTGACCAGGCGGATGCCGTCCGCGGACTGCAGATCCAGGGTGATCGACCTCTTGTTGGTGTTCATCGCGTGGAAGACCCAGCCGTACTCCCACCAGTCCTCGACGTCGTTGCGCATCCCACCGGAGTAGCGGATTCCGTCGGGCCGCTGGATCGACTCGACCTTGATCACGTCCGCGCCGAACGCCGCCAATGAATGTGTCGCCGCCGGGCCGGCCCAGAACGCCGTGAAATCAACGATCCGGACGCCTGCGAGCGGCAGTTCACCCGATGGCGCGGCGGCTGCGGATTCCCTTGGCTGCCAGACAGAGTCGCCATCGGCATCGCCGACCGTCGGCGCGTTGCGGATGGGCGCCGGTCGAGCCGCCGACATCAGCCACGGGGCACGTGGTTGCCGGAATCCCGCCGGGTTGTCCAGGTAGACGCCACGCGCCTGCAAATGATCCATCTGCGGGATCGTCGAGCCGTTGCCGAGCGGGGCCAGCGGCAACCTGAACAGCTGGCCGAGTTCGACGATCTCATCGACGGTGCGCTCGCGCATCCACGGGTCGATCCGCTCCCGTATCCAGTCGCGGTAGTCCCATCGCCCGATCTGAAAGCGCAGCTGGGGAATCTCGGTGAATTCCGGGCAATCCACCATCGCGGCAAAATCCAGCCACTGCTGGCCGGTCACCATGCTGATACCGACGTAGCCGTCCTTCGCCGGCTCGATCGACGGCACCTCGACAGAGCGCTTGACGGGCGGCACCTGCAGCAGCTGCGAGTGCAGCCATTCGCCGCTCTGCATCAGCGTCACCGCCTCGAGCATGGACGTGTCGAGGTGCGCCCCGGGGCCACCGCGGCGGACCCTGCGCCGCAGCGCCAGCGCCCCGTATGCGGCCCATGCGCCGCCCATGTACTCGCCCAGGTCGCCGCCGATCGAGATGGGCGGGCCGGCCGGATCGCCGCGGAAGCCGGTGCAGCCGGAGGCGGCCTGCAGGGTGAACTCCGTTGCCGGGCGCTCGGACCACGGGCCGGTCCAGCCGAAATCGGAGATCGTCACGACGACACACCCGGGCGCGATCTCGAGCAGCCGCCGCGGATCGATACCCCGCTCGGCCGCGGCGGACCGGCCCGCGGTCAGGACCACGATGTCGGCGCAGGCCAGCAGTTCGTCGGAACAGCTTGTGACGCTGCGCTTCCCGGCATTGAGATAGCTGAACAGGGGTGCATCGGTCCCGGCGGCAGGCACCGAACCCGTCGCACTGTATCGGCGGAACGGGTCCCCGGCCACCGGTTCGACCTTCACCACGTCGGCGCCCGCGTCAGCCAGTAGCTTGCCGCAATAGCCGCCGGCGATCCGATCGCTGATCTCCACGACGCGCAGATCATCCAGCGGGGTAGCCGCTACGTCGGTCAACCGCACAACCTCCCGGGTTTCTTTGTCATCTTAGTAACTTTTGACAGATAGCGACCCCGTAGACCCCTGGTAGAGCGTCTATCGCTGTTAACATTGCCAAGAAATGACCACACTGGGAATAGGCCCCGAGGCTCGACGCCGGCTAGGGGCGCGCAGGACCGCCGAGATCGTCGCGGATGAACTTCGCAGGCAGATCATCGACGGCGAACTCACCGACGGCGACCTGTTGCCGCGTCAGGAAGTGCTCGTCGAGCAGTTCAACGTCAGCCTGGTGTCACTGCGGGAAGCCTTGCGAATCCTCGAGACCGAGGGCCTGGTATCGGTCCGCCGCGGCAACCGCGGCGGCGCCGTCGTGCACGCGCCGGCCAAGGCGAGCGCGGCCTACATGCTGGGCCTGCTGCTGCAGAGCGACACCGTCCCGCTGGCCGATCTCGGCACCGCGCTGCAGGAACTCGAGCCGATGTGCGCAGCCCTCGCGGCACGCCGCCCGGATCGCGGGAAGTCACTCATCCCCAAACTCAAAGAAATCAACGAATCGATGGCCGAGCACATCGAGGACGGCGCCCGGTTCACCGAGATCGGCGGCCAGTTCCACGACGAGATCGTGCGTGGCTGCGGCAACCACACGATGATCGCGGTGGTCGGCAGCCTGGAGACGTTGTGGACCGGCCATTTGAATTGGTGGGCCCAGGAAACCGCCGCGCGCGGCGAATACCCGTCGATGAGCAAGCGCCGGATTGCGCTGAGCATCCATAACAAGATCACCGACGCAATCGAATCCGGCGACGGCGAGCGCGCCCGTAAGCTGGCGGCCCGCCATATCGCCGACACCCAGACGTACTTCAGCGCGGGCGATCCCGAACAGCGGATCGTGGCGCTCTCGCCGCAAGCGCTGGCGCGACGCCAGCGCTGAAAGGTGCTGCGTGCGTACGGCCTTGATCACCGGTGGCAGCGGCGGAATCGGAGAGGCCTGCGGCCGCAAGCTCGCTGGGCTCGGCTACGACGTGATCCTCACCGCACGACGCGAGGAGCCGCTGCGCGCGGCGGCGCAAGAAATGGGTGCGCGCTATGTTGTCGCCGACGCAACCGATCCGGATAAGTTCGCGCCGGCGGTTGAGGCGGCCGGCGAGATCGACCTGCTTGTGCATGCGTCGGGAGTTCTCGGCGGAACCTACGCGCGCAAGCAGACTTTCGAGCAATGGCGCGCGACGATATCGGCCAACCTGGATTCGTGTTTCGTCGTGACATCCGCCGCGCTGCCGAGAATGAAGGCGGGCTCGCGCTTCGTGTTCGTCTCCTCATCGGCCGCCCACGAGCCGATGCGGGCGAGGACGGCGTACTCGGCGTCGAAGGCGGGCATGAACGCATTCGCGGGCGCGCTGGCTCAGGAGGTCGATCGCGACGGCATCAACGTCCACATCGTCACACCCGGGCCCGTCGAGACCGACATGCTGCAGGACGTCCCGTTCGAGATGTACGCGATACGGGCCGCCGACGTCGCCGAGGCGATCGCATGGCTGGACACCGTCGACCCGTCCGTGGATCTGCCGGAGATCAGACTGCACGCGGTCACCCGGGGGCCCGCGGCACGGGCCCCGGTCGTACCGCTCGAGGTCGAGCGCCGCACCAAGTAGCGATGGCGGCGCGATTTCCGGCGCTGACCGCCGCTGAGCGCGCCGAAATCGCAAGTCAGCGGCGAGGGCGGAACTGCGGTAGCGCGAAGTCTTCTCGTTGTTCGAACACCACCTCCATCGGTAGCCCGCATCGCAATTCGTCGGGATCGGCTTCCACGATGTTCGTCAGGATCCGCACGCCCGGCGCGTCGTCGAGTTCGGTGAGACCGATGATCATCGGCACGGCATCGACGAAACCGGGATGGAACGGCTGGCGCAGGATGGTGAACGCGAACAGAGTCCCGCGACCGCTCACCTCGACGGCGACGGGAGTACCTTCCGCCCCGCCGGGTACTTCCGGTACCGGGCTGGGCGGGTGCTGCCGGATGTCGGTACCCTCGAAGCCCTGGATCGCCAACCTACCCTCTTTCGCGCTGTCCCAATAGAACCGGGTGACCGGGTCGGGAATCGGGACCGGTCGCACGTTGAGTTCCACTACTGCCCTTCGTTCTCGGCCAGATACACCTGTGCCTCCATCTGATGAAAGATCCGATACCGCTCGCCGCGCCGAATCAACAGCCAGGTGATCCAACTGGCCCCCGCACGCTCGAGGGACGACTCCCTGCACATCAGCCGCCACCGGCTGAGCAGGACCGCGCGCACCACCGCGTCGCCGACCACGTCGAACGAGTGAAGTGTCGATGACACGGACGCCGACTTGACCCGGCTTGCGACCCTCGCCCAGTGTCGGTCGAGGTCGTCCTCGCCGACCAGCGGTTCCGCGTATTCGTCTGCGAGATAAATCGGCGCCGGGCTCTGCTGCTCCCAAAGAGCTGCCAAGCCTACAAAATCCAGTCCGGACCAGCACTTGTCGTAGTCACGGACCAGCTCGGTCAGGGCAGAATCGAGGGCGTGGTCGTCAGTTTGCGGCATCACCGACGCCCGGCTGTTCTCCCGGGAGCGCCTTGACCGTCGATGGCAGGCGGTAAAGGGCCGTGGCGTTGCCCCGCATGATGCGCTCACGCGCCTCCGGCGGGAACCGCTTGACCGCCCATGCCGGTGAGTCGTAACTCCAATGCGGGTAATCGGTCGAGAACATCAGGCAGTCACCGAGGTCCATCATCTCGATGTAGCGCCGGTAGGTGCCGACGTCGACATCTTCCAGCGGTTGCGTGGTGAAGCGCACGTGGTCGCGCACGTAATCGGACGGCTTGCGGCGCACGTGCGGCAGGTCGGCCTTGCGCCGCTCCCAGATCCGGTCCATCCGCCACATCACCGGCATCGCCCAGGTGAAGCCACCCTCGACGAACACCACCCGCAAATCGGGATGGCGGTCGAATGCGCCGTCGAATACCAGGCTCATCAGATGCGACACATACAGCAGCGGCCAGGATGCGAAAAAGTCGTGCCAGTGCGCGGGGTTGCCGACGGGGTATATCGGGATCAGTTCGAACGGCGTCTGCCCCATCAAGTGGGTGGCGACCGGAAGACCGTTGCGCGCGGCGGCCTCGTACAGCGGATCGAAATGCGGGCTGCCGAACGGGATGCCACGGGTCTGGGGCGTCATCAGGATCTCGGCCATGTAGGGGTGACCGGCCCAGCGCTCGATCTCCCGCGCGGACAACTCGGGATCCTGTGCGGTCACGCTGATCGCCCCCCGCCAGCGCCCGTGCCAGTTGTTCTCTCCGAGCCACACGTCGGCCAGCCAGTCGTTGTGAGTGGCTTTGAGCACGTGTTCGGCCTGCGGCAGCTGTGCGTCGCACATCGGTTCCAGCAGTGCGATGCTCACCCCCGCGTCGACCAGCAGTTGTTTGGCGGCGAAATCGGGATCGCTTCCCGCCACCCCGCCCCCGGGCGGACTGGCGTCCACGCGCAGCGACATCGTCTTGTACGAGTCCGGCGTGTCATAGAAGTGCGGAACCGGTGAGACCGCGTTACCCGTCGGCCAGAGCTTGTCCTTCCACTCCGCCGGCGCATATGACTTGAGCACGTCGGACGACACCGGCAACGGGTGCACGTCGGTATCGACGATCGTCACCGCGATGTCCTGACCGACCGCCACTTCTTGCTTGCCTTCGATGGTCGTCACGGGAGACTCCCTTCAAGTTCTAGCGCGACTCCGTACAGGTCGCTTGCATTGCGCCACAACACCTTTTCCCGCTGCTCACCGTTGAGCCCGTCGGCCATGGCGTCCGGACCCGACGTGGACCAGTGCGGGTAACTCGAGCCGTACATCAAAAGGTCGGCCTTGTCGGTGAGGTCCATCCACCGTTCGACCAGGCTCTCGTCGGTGGGCCCGTCGAACGCCGATGAGCAGAACCGCACGTGGTCGCGCAGATACTCGCTCGGATAGCGGTCGACCCAAGGGGTTTGGTCCCGCATCGACATCCAGAAGGTGTCGAGCCGCCACATCAGCGGGGTGAGGATGTCGTAGCCACCGTCGGCGAACACGAATCGCAGATCCGGGTGCCGGCCGAACATTCCCTCGATGATCAGTGTCGCCAGGTGGACGAACGAGTTCAACGGCATGAAGGCCGCGTACCCGGGATAGGTGTGGGCGTGACCCGCGAACGTGGGCGCGTGGTCGACGCCGTTGCCGCCGTTGATGTGCACGGCCACCGGCAAGCCGTGCGCGGCGGCCGCTTCCCAGATCGGTTCGAACATCGGCTTGCCGTAAGGCTCCCGGGACTGCAGCGGAACGCCGACCTGCACCATCTTCGGATGATCCGCCAACCGTTCGATCTCCGCGACGGCGCCCTTCACGTCCTCGGGGTTCACCCGGATCGTGCCGCGGAACCGGCCGGTGACGTCGGGGTCCAGCCAGCGGTCGAGCAGCCAGTCGTTGACCGCCGCGCAGATCCGGCTGTTCAGCAGGTAGTCGGCGATGTTGCCGCGCGTCAGCGGGTTCAGGATCGCGTAGTCGACGCCGTTGTCGGTGAACAGGTGCCTGGCCACGGTGTCGGGATCCGAGCCCGGATACCCCTCGCCGTACAGATCTTGGCGATAATCGCCGCCGGGGGCCTGGTACCACTGCTGCTCGACGTCCGGGATGGAGCGCAGCTTGTGCGCCGGCGCCAGATAGCGCCGGATCTCCGCGTTGTAGCGGAAATGTGGTTGGACATTCGCGTCGATGACTGGGCCATTCATGCGGTCAGGTACACCTGCCCGTCGGTGACGTCCACCTCGTAGGTGCGGACGCGCTTGTGTGGATCCGCGAGGTTTACCCCAGTGGTGATGTCGAACTCCCAGTTATGCCATGGGCATCGCGCAACGCGGCCTTCTCGCACGTACCGCACCTGGCCGGGCGATTCTGGGGCGAACTCGGTGGTGCCAACGACATATCCCGCGCACAACGGTGCACCTTCATGCAAGCAGTAGTTCGCAATCGCATACAGCGACCCATCGATGTTGTACACGCCCACACCGAACTTCCCTGCCTGCACCAGCTTCATGGTGCCCGGAGGCAGGTCCTCGATCGCACACACCGGTCGGCGCTGCATTATGTCCCTTCGGCTTTCCTTGACCTAGAATACCTAAAATAGTAAAGATAGGGCGATAGAGCCGCTAAACGCTGCCGCCCCGGGAGGCACAGGTGACGATCAGCACCGATTCGCAGGATCAGTCCAATGTCCCGGACGTAGTGAGCGATCCGTACGCCTTCTTCGAGTACAGGCGCAACACGACGCCGGTGTGGCGCGGCACGCTCATGGAGAGCGATCTGATGCCGCCGGAGCTCAAGAACTCGGAAAACTGGACGTTGTTCGATTTCGAGAGCGTCTTCACGGCCTTCCGTGAGGACGAGGTGTTCGGCTCGGAGATGTACAACAACACGATCGGCCTCGTCTTCGGGCCGACGATCCTCGGCATGCATGGCAAACAGCATCACGACCATCGCAGTTTGGTGGCGAAGGCCTTCCGGCAGAGCGCGCTCGCACAGTGGGAGCCCGAGGTGATCGACCCGATCTGCGATCAGCTGGTCGACGAGTTCAAGGACGACGGCGAGGCCGACCTGGTCAAGGCGGTGACGTTCGAGTTCCCTACCCGCGTGACCGCTTCGCTACTGGGATTGCCGCAGGAGGATCTGGAGATGTTCCGGCGGCTGTCGCTGCAACTGATCTCGATCACCGAGGACATCGAAGCGGGTCTGAACGCCTCGGTCGAACTGGGCACCTACTTCCAAGAGCAGGTGGACCAGCGCCGCAGCAAGTTGACCGACGACGTCATCGGCGACCTCGTCGCCGCGGAGATCGACGGCGAGAAGCTCACCGACGAAGCGATCATCTCCTTCTTGCGGCTGCTTCTCCCCGCGGGGCTGGAGACCACCTATCGCTCCTCGGGAAACCTGCTGCAGCTGCTGCTGACGCATCCCGATCAACTCAAGACGCTGCAGCAGGATCGGGATCTCATTCCGGCCGCGATCGAGGAAGGGATTCGGTACGAGACCCCGTTGGTGCTGGTGGCGCGGAACACCACGCGCGATGTCGAGATGCATGGCATGACGATCCCCGAGGGCGCCCAGGTCAACCTGTGCATGGGTTCGGCCAATCGCGACGGGAATCGATGGGAAAATCCCGACGTGTTCGACATCCACCGACCGCGGCGCGCGCACATCTCGTTCGCGGGCGGAATCCACAGCTGCCTCGGCATGCACCTCGCTCGGGTGGAAACCAAAGCAATGCTGACCAGCCTCTTCGACCGCGCGACGGACTTCCAGCTCCTGGCCGACGACGACACCAAGATCGTCGGCATGCCGTTCCGCTCGCCCAGGCACCTTCCCGTCACCTTCCGTCCCGTCGCATGAAAAGCCGGGCGGCGATCCTGCACGACGTGGGTGAACCGTGGTCGGTCGAGGAGTTCGAGCTCGATCCACCGCGCGCCGGCGAGGTGCTCGTCGAGATGGCCGCCGCCGGGCTGTGCCACTCCGACGAGCACATCCGAAACGGGGACATGTCCGCGTCCAACGAGGTGATGGAGGCGTACGGCCTGCCCTCGATGTTCCCGATGATCGGCGGCCACGAAGGCTCGGGGGTCGTGCTCGAAATAGGCGAGGGTGTGTCGGAGTTCGCGCCGGGTGACCACGTAGTGACGTCGTTCGTCGCGGTATGCGGCCGGTGCCGATGGTGCAACTCGGGGATGGAGTACATCTGCGATATGGGTGCGCAGGTGATGATTCCCGGTATGCCCACGGACGGGACGTTCCGCCATCACATGCTCGACGGTCGCCAACTGGGCCACCTGTCCAAGGTCGGTGCGTTCGCGAAACACACTGTGGTTTCCACGGACTCGATCGTCAAGATCGACCCACACCTGCCATTGTTCCCAATGGCGCTGCTGTCGTGCGGGATTCCGACCGGATACGGTTCTGCGGAGAACCGTGCCAAGGTGCGAACCGGCGACACGGTCGTCGTCATTGGGGCCGGGGGCATCGGCACCGGGGCGATTCAGGGTGCGCGCATCAACGGGGCCGCGCAGATCATCGCGGTCGACCCGGTAGAGTTCAAGCAGAAGTCGGCACTGGGATTCGGTGCCACACAAAGTGTTTCGACTACGGAGGAAGCCGCCGACCTGGTCCGCGACCTGACCAGTGGGGTGATGGCAGACAGCGTGATCGTCTCGCCCTCGCTCATCGCGGGTGAGGATGTGCAAGCGGCGCTGAGTCTGACGCGAAAGGGCGGAACATGTGTGCTGACCGCTATGACGAAGCAGACAACGAGTTCGATCGCGATCAACCTGCAGGAGTTCATCCTGTGGAACAAGAACCTCGTCGGCACGGTGTTCGGGTCGTGCAATCCGAGAGTCGACATCCCCCGGTTCGCTCGGCTCTACGAGTCGGGGCAGCTGCAGCTCGACGAGATGATCACCAGACGCTACCGGCTCGACGAGATCAACGACGGTTACCGCGACCAGCTGAACGGCGAGATCGTCCGCGGCATCATCGATTTCAGTCTTTGACCTGAGTTCCGCTTAGGCGAGCCATCCCGCGCAGCATCCAGGGTGCCCGCCTGGCCACCACCTCCACGGCGCGGTCCGACCGTCGCATCGCAGTCCGTCGGCCCGGGGTGGGCGCTGACGCCAGTTCCGCTTCGACAGATCCCGCGCGCGGGCCAGCGCGATCGACCGCCAGGAGCTGCCACGTGCCGGGCACGCCACGCAACTCGACGATGCCGCGGTCCTCGAAACCCGTGCCCGATCCGACAACCAGGTCCCGGACCGTGCTTGAGACGAGGATCTCGCCCGCGCCGGCTTGACCGAGAATTCGCGCCGCGATGTGCACGGCGATCCCCCCGATGTCGGCTTCCAGCAATTCACATTCACCCGTGTGAATGCCTTCGCGGATGTCGATGCCCAGCGTCTCGGCGCCATCGCGCAATGCCTCGGCGCAGCGGATGGCCTGCGTCGGGCCGTCGAACGTGATGAGGTGACCATCGCCGGTCCCTTTCACCACCGTGCCACCGAATTGGTCTGCGAGATCGGCGGTGATCTCACCAAAGCGGTGGAGCACCGCCCGCCACCGCTCGTCGCCAGTGGCTGCGGCTTGTTGCGTCGACGCGACTATGTCGGTGAACAGCACGGTGCGCAGAGCGCGATGTGACTGCGGTGGCGCCGCATGGCTACCGGTGAGGAACTTCTCGATCTCGTTCAAAATCGCATCGGGGTCGGTGAACCATGGCGCGTGGTCGACGCCGTCCACCTCGAGCATCTGCGCGCCGGGAATGTGGTCGGCGAGGTAGCGACCGCACTGCACCGGAATGCCGACGTCGTCATGGGCGTGGGTGACAAGGGTGGGCACGGTGATCGTCGGCAGGATCGGCCGGACGTCGATCCAAAACATCGATTCGAGTGTCGCGCGCGCCATCCCCGGGCTCGCGCTCATGCGCTCCAGCATTCCCAGCTGGCGTATCGACCCCATCGACGGGATCAGAGACTTGAGCGCGACGCCGCTACCCCACTCCGAGCGGACGGCGCGGCCGAGCTTCTGGATGCGGGCGATCTGCTCCACCGAGGGCGTGTAATCCTCACCCAGCTCGGGCAGGACGCGGGCCCGAAGCTCGGCCGGGTCGCCGTCCACTATGTCCCAGCCCTCCGTTCCCATTCCCACATAGGAGAACGTGCTGGACAGGATCAACGCGCGCGCCCGCTGCGGTCGGGTAGCCGCGAAGACGATCGCGGCCGGGCCGCCCTCACTCAATGCGAGGATCGCGGCGCTGGAAAACCCGGCGCCGTCCATGACGGCCTCGATCTCGGCCGCCCGATCATCGAGGTTGCGAACTTGCGGGACCGGGTCCGACAGCCCGACTCCGGCCTTGTCGAACAGCAGGACGCGACAGAAAGTTGAAATCTGATCAAAGAACGCCTTGAACTCGGGCTGGGTCCAGAACAGCTCGACGTGGCTGGCGAACGGCCCGGCGACGACCAACTCGACGGGTCCGTCGCCGACCACCTGGTACGCCAGGCTGAGATCGCCGCAGGATGCGTAGGCCGTCTCCCCCACGGCCTGAGCGTACCGACGCGAGACATCACGGCGCCGAAATCGACGAAATGGCGCAATCCACTCGCACTTTCTCGCCCAAACGTCCGTTTGGGCGAAAGGGTCACAGGATGCGTGAAGCTCGGCCCTGCCAGT
Organism: Mycobacterium sp.; assembly: GCF_050701515.1. Classification (GTDB taxonomy): domain Bacteria; phylum Actinomycetota; class Actinomycetes; order Mycobacteriales; family Mycobacteriaceae; genus Mycobacterium. The sequence goes on from NZ_JBOGDB010000299.1 coordinate 16,064, forward strand.
AGCGTTCGCGAATTCGCCTCTTGTAAAGCTTGCCGTTCGGATCGCGGGGCAATGCGGCGTCGAACTCCACCGTGCGCGGACATTTGTAGGTGGCCAGGCTCGTTCGGCAGTACTCGATCAGCTCGGCCTCAAGTTCCGGCCCGGCCGCGACGCCGTCCACCGGTTGCACGACGGCCTTGACCTCCTCGCCGAACTCGTCATTCGGAACTCCGAGTACCGCCGCATCGACGAGCTTGGGGTGCATGACGAGTAGGTTCTCCACCTCCTGCGGGTAGATGTTCACCCCACCCGAAACGATCATGAACGTCGACCGGTCGGTGAGGTACAGATAACCGTCGTCGTCGACATACCCCATGTCCCCCAGCGAGCGCCAACCCCGTTCGTTGGAGACCGACGCCGTCTTCTCGGGATCCTTGAAGTACTCGAATTTGGGTCCACCTTCGAAATAGAGCTCACCGGACTCCCCGACGGGAAGCTCCACCCCGTCGTCACCGACCACGTGCACGGTGGTGAACGGTTTGCCGACCGAGCCGGGGTGCGTTAGCCACTCCTCCGGCCCGATGATCGACCCTCCGAATCCCTCTGTCCCCCCGTAGTACTCGTGAATGATCGGCCCGAACCACTTCATCATTTGGTGCTTGACGTCCACTGGGCACGGGGCCGCGGCGTGGATCACGCACTGAAGACTCGAGACGTCATAACTGCGGCGGACCGCCTCGGGCAGCTTGAGCATGCGCACAAACATGGTCGGCACGAACTGTGCGTGGGTTACCCGTTGGGTCTCGATCAGCCGCAGGACGGCCTCTGCGTCGAACTTGCGCATCAGGATCGAGGCTGCGCCGACGCGATGCACCGCCATGGTGTAGTTGATCCCTGCCGCGTGGTAGAGCGGCGCCGGGGAGAGATACACGCTCGAGTCCGTCATGCCGTAGCGCTCGCGCAGGGCATACTCCAGGACCTTCTGCCCCCACGAGCCGTTCCCGTCTGAAGGGAGGGGCCGACGGACGGCCTTGGGGCGTCCGGTGGTGCCCGACGAGTAGAGCATCTCGGACCCGTCGGACATCGGCGGCGGCGCGCCGGCCGCGGCCAGCACGTCGTGGTAGCGGCGGAAGCCGGGCAGGCTACCGCCGACGCTGATGTGGACATCGACACCGGCGTTCGCTTCCAGAATCCGGGCGCCGAGGTCGGCCATCGACGCGTCGATGAACACCGCCTTCGCCTCGGAGTCATCGATGACATAGGCGATCTCGTCCGGGGTGAAATGGGTGTTCACTGCGCTGTAGTACAGCCCGGAAAGCTGGCAGCCCCAGGTGATCTCGAAGAACTCCGGGCGATTCGGCAGCACGAGTACCACGCCGTCGCCAGGTCGCAGCCCGGCCTCGTGTAGGAGGGCGGCGACCCGTTGGCTCTTTGCGCACAGCTCGCCGTAGGAGGTCGACTCGCCATCCGCGACGATCAGGGCAGGCGAGTCCGCTGCCCCGGCCGCGTGGTCGGAGATGTTCAACTGGCGGCCTAGGTAGCCGCTTTGCCGTCCGCGGATGCCGCCGCCTGGCGTTGCGCCATCTCCGACGGCAGGATCTTGTCCTTGAACACCTGCTGGATCAGCTCCTGCACGTCCTTGCTGACCGACGCGAGCGCAACGAGGTCGTTGGAACTCTGCCAGTGCACCCGCATGCCCATCAGCTCCCACGCCCGCTTGAGGTTGGCCTTCGTCGCAAGGAGTGTGGTGAGCGGGGCCTGGGCGATGTGGCGGGCGATCGCGTCCACTCGGTCGTCGAGGTCCTCGAGCTTGACCACCTCGTTCACCAGGCCGACCTCCAGGGCCTTCTTGGCGTCGATCACCTCGGCGAGGTACAGGTAGTAGGCCGCGCGACGCCAGTTCATGAACACCCAGGGCTCGATCGAGCACTCGCCCGAGGGCATGCCGAACCCCTGCAGGGGTGGATACGAGAAGTAGGCGTCCTCCGAGGCGATGACGATGTCGGTGGTCAGCCCGTAGTGGGTGCCGCCACCGACGCAGTAGCCGTGCACCTGGGCGATCGTGGGCTTGGAGAACTCCCACAGATTCATGATCGGCTTGACGAACAGATCGGTCTGCGGCTTCCACGGCATGCCGGTGGCCTTGAACCCTTCGACGAACTCCGGATAGTCAACCGCGTTGTTGCCGATGGCGTGTCCCGAACAGAAGCCCTTGCCATTGGCCTTCAAGACCAGGACCTTGATGTCGTAATCGCGGTCGGCATCTCGAAGTGCGTCGTCGATCTCCTCAACCTGCTTCTGGTCCTGGGCGTTGGCCTTTTCCGGCCAGTTGAGCGTGATTTTCGCTATCGGCCCCTGCTTTTCGTAGATGATCCGTTCGCGGGTCTCGTTGAGATCCATATGTCTTTACCTTTCGTTATGACGTGATGACGCCGATTTCGGCGCCGATGTCGTAAACGGTCCCGACCTCTCCGGTCCATTGCACGGTGCCGGATGCACCGGCTTCGATCTCCTGTTCCACCTTCTCGGTGGCGATGACGTAAATCGGGGCGCCCTCCGTGACATGCTGTCCGCCCTCGACGAGCAGATCGACGAGCTCGGCTTCCGACACCGCCACCGAGACACGAGGAATGCGAATTATGAAGTCAGCCACGGGCTCCCGCTTCGACAAGGGTGCGTTGAGCGGCTTGGACAATGCGGGCCGGCGACGGGTACACCTGCGCCTCCAGCGCCGGCGCGGCCGGGGTCGGGACGAACCTCGCCCCGACGCGTTCGATGGGTGCCGCGAGCTCGTTGAAACACTCCGACTGCAGCGTCGCGGTGATTTCGGCTCCGGGACCGGCGAATTGCACCGCGTCGTGGACGACCACGGCTCGGCGCGTGCGACGCACCGAGGAGGCCATGGTCTCGACGTCGAGCGGGACGAGGGTGCGTAGATCGACGACCTCCGCGCTGACACCGTGCTCGTCCCGCAGCGTCTCCGCGGCGGCGAGTGAGTCGTGCACGCTGCGGCCATAACTGATCAGGCTCACGTCGGTGCCGGACCGTTTGATATCGGCTTGACCGAGCGGGATCGAGAACCCGGGATCGGTTGGGACGGAGCCTTTTCGGCCCTGCAGGCGGATCGTCTCGACGAACAGACACGGATCCTCGTCGAAAATCGCGGATGTCAAGAGTCCCTTGCCGTCCTGCGGGGTGGACGGGACAATGACCTTCATCCCGGGGATGTGCATAAACCAGGCCTCGAGTGTTTGCGAGTGCGTCGCGCCGGTGGCGAGCCCGCCGTAAACCTGGGTGCGGATGGTGATGGGCGCGGTCGTCCGGCCGGCGGTCATGAAGCGCAACTTGGCCGCGTTGTTGATGAGCTGGTCCGCGGCGATGCCGATGAAGTCCATGATCATGATCTCGGCCACCGGCAGCAGCCCGTCGATGGCCGCACCGATGGCGGCACCCACGATCGCCGCCTCCGAGATTGGTGTGTCCAGCACCCGGTCGTGTCCGTACTTCGTCGACAGGCCAGCGGTCGGGCCGGAGGCGCCGGGGTCGGCGATGTCCTCGCCGAGCAGGAACACCCGGTCGTCGGCCTCCATCGCCTGGTCGAGGGCGAGGTTCAGCGCCTCGCGCATCGACATCTCTTTTTCGTCCATGCTGTCTTCCTCAGACGGGGAACTTGATCGGGGTCGCGTACACGTCTTTCTCGAGTTCGTCGGCCGACGGAGCGTCCGCGGCCAAGACGGTCTTCAGCGCCGACTCGACCTCGGCGACCGCACCTTCGTCGATGCCGCTCAGCTCGTCATCGGTGCAGATGCCGTTGTCGATGAGGTGCCTACGGAACCGGGGAACGGGATCGGCTGCCATCGCCGTCTCCAGCTGATCCTTGGGGATGTAGGGCATCCGGTCGCCGAAGTAGTGGCCGCGGAAGCGGAACGTCACGCACTCGATGAAGGTCGGGCCGTCGCCGCGGCGCGCCCTCTGCAGCGCCTCGTCCAGCGCGGCCGCCACGGCCAGCGGGTCGTTGCCGTCGACACGAACGCCCGGCATCCCATAACCGGCGGCCCGGTCGGCGACCTGCTCGAGCTTCATCGTGTCGCCGGTGGGTGTCATTTCCGCGTAGAGGTTGTTCTGGCACACCAGGACCATCGGCAGGTCCCACAACGCGGCCATGTTCGCCGCCTCGTGAAAGGAGCCGGTGTTGGTCGCGCCGTCGCCGAAGCTGACGACCGTCACGCGGTCGAGCCCCTTGCGTTTCGCCGCCATCGCCAGCCCGACGGCCACCGGCGGCCCGGCGCCGACGATCCCGGTCGAGAGCATCACTCCCCGCTCCGGATTGGCGATGTGCATGGTGCCGCCCTTACCGCGGCTCGCGCCGACGGTGCGCCCCATCATCTCGCCGTAGATCTCTTCCAGCGGAACGCCTTTGCCGATCAGGTCGTGCAGCCCGCGGTAGGTCGTCACCAGCTGGTCGTCGTCGCGCAGCGTGACGCCCATCGCCGCGGCGATGGCCTCCTGCCCGCGCGACGGCCAGTACACGCACATGAACTCACCGGTGCCGATGCCCTTGGACAGCCGGTCGTCGGCCGCCTTCATCAACACCATCAACGCGTAGATGCGCCGCTGGACGTCTGCTGCTGCGGTCATTTTTCGTACGACCCGATCTCCCGGTAGACCTTCGGGATCGGCGGCGGCGAGTCCATGCTGAGGAACTTGAGCGAGGACATCTTGCCGCTCTTGCCGAGTTCACCCAGCCGCCCCACCACCGCGTCGAGGTCGTCGCAGTCGAGCTCGTAGATCGCGATGAACGGGCCCTCGCCGTCCGTCGGCGCGAAACGGCGCGCGGAGACGATCCCGTCGACCGAGCAGATCTCCGCCAAATGCGTGTCGTTGTACCACTTGTGGTACTCCTCCACGCGGTCCGGTGACACCGGCCTCGTCTCCAGATAGATAATCCCTCTGGCCATGTTCAACCCTCCTCTACCCGCCCGACCACGGCTTGACCTTGAGGAAGCCGCCGGCGTCGATGCGGAGCTGCTGGCCGGTGATGTAACGGGCCGCGTCGCTGGCGAGAAACACCACCGCCTCGCTGATGTCCTCGGGCTCGACGTAGGGAACCGGCATCGCCTGCACCACAGGGAAAACCGGTTCGGCGTCCTCGCGGGTGGGGTTCTTGAGGTCGGGCCGGAAGGCGCGGTACATCGGCGAACTGTGCAGCATGTCGGTGTTCACGTTCGTCGGGTGGATCGCGTTCATCCGGATGGAAAACGGGGCAAGCGCCCGCGCGAAGTCGTTGACGTAGTGTGCGCCAGCCAGTTTCGCGAACGCGTACCCTGCCCCGCCGGGACCGCCGTCGATGCCGCTGATGTTCATTGACGACATGAACGCCGCGTTTGAACCCGTCACGATGATCGACGCGCCGGCCTGCAGGTGCTTGAGGCTGGCGTGCACCAGGTTCAGAACACCGACCAGATCCACGTCGACCGCATCGGCGAACGCCTGCGGTGGTAGACCGGCGGTCAGC
>NZ_JBOGDB010000300.1:0-5490 GCF_050701515.1 Mycobacterium sp.
GCGTGATCCCGCCCGGCGATTTCGACGAGCTGTACGCGGCCGGGGCCACCGCGATCTTCCCGCCCGGCACGGTGATCGCCGACGCCGCGATCGGCCTGCTGCACAAGCTGGCCGAGCGCTCTGGCTACGACCTCGGCTAAATGGCGGATTCCGTCGAAGAACTGGCTGCGGCGGTCCGCAGCGGCGACCGCGCGGCGCTGCCGCGGGCCATCACGCTGGTGGAGTCGACCCGGCCGGATCACCGTGAGCAGGCCCAGCAGCTGTTGATGGCGTTGATGCCGGAGGCCGGCGGCGCACCGGAGCCGGAAGGCCGCCGACATCAAGCAATGCACGTCGGGATCACCGGCGTGCCCGGGGTGGGCAAGTCCACGGCGATCGAGGCGCTCGGCATGTCCCTGATCGACGCGGGCCACCGGGTGGCGGTGCTGGCCGTCGACCCGTCCTCGACGCGCACCGGCGGCTCGATCCTCGGCGACAAGACCCGGATGGCCCGGCTGGCCGTACACCCCGACGCCTACGTCCGGCCGTCGCCGACGTCGGGCACCCTCGGCGGCGTCGCCAGGGCCACCCGGGAAACCATCGTGTTGCTGGAGGCGGCCGGGTTCGACGTCATCCTGGTCGAGACGGTGGGGGTCGGACAATCCGAGGTGGCGGTTGCCAACATGGTCGACACGTTCGTGTTCCTCACCCTGGCCCGCACCGGCGACCAATTGCAGGGCATCAAGAAGGGCGTGCTGGAGCTTGCCGACATCGTGGTGGTGAACAAGGCCGACGGCGAGCACGAAGCCGAGGCGAAGAAGGCCGCTCGTGAATTGTCGGGCGCGATCCGTCTCATCTATCCGCGTGAAACACTCTGGCGCCCACCGGTTCTGACGATGAGTGCACTGCACGGAAGCGGCCTGACCGAACTGTGGGACACCGTGGTGTCCCATCGCCAGGTGCTCACCGACGCGGGGGAGTTCGACGCCCGCCGCAGGGCCCAGCAGGTGGATTGGACCTGGTCGATGGTCCGCGACACGGTGTTGGACCGGGTGCTGTCCCATCCCGAGGTCCGCAAGATCCGCGCCGAGCTGGAGCGGCAGGTCCGCGACGGTGAGTTGACCCCCGCGCTTGCGGCCCAGCGCGTCCTGGATGCCGCCGACACGCCGTGAATTAACGGATCGGTAACGCTACGATTATTTGCCGGGGTTCCAGGTAAATTAGACTTATTGTGACGAGGTTTGACGACCGGGAGCGCAGCGCGGCGCTCCCGCACCGTATCCAAGGGGCCGCCGACCCGAACTTCGCGTGCGCGGTGCGGGCCTTCTCCCAGCTGTTTCCTGGGCCCCGGTACGGCGGCGGCGCGCTGGCGGTGTATCTCGACGGCCAGCCCGTGGTCGATGTCTGGACGGGGTGGTCGGACCGGGCCGGCACGAAGCACTGGACCGCGGACACCGGCGCCATGGTCTTCTCCGCCACCAAGGGCATGGCGTCGACGGTCATCCACCGCCTCGTCGATCGGGCCCTGATCGACTACGACGCCCCGGTCGCCGAGTACTGGCCGGAGTTCGGCGCCAACGGCAAGTCGAAGATCACCGTCCGCGACGTCATGCGGCACCGGGCCGGGCTGTCCCAGCTGAACGGCGCCAGCATGGCCGATCTGATGAACCACCTCGTGATGGAGGAGCGGCTGGCGGCCGCACCGGTGAACCGCGTGCTGTTCGGCAAGGCGGCCTATCACGCGCTGACCTACGGCTGGCTGATGTCGGGCCTGGCCCGGGCCGTCACCGGCAAGGGCATGCGCGAGCTGATCCGCGAGGAGTTGGCCGAGCCGCTCAATACCGACGGACTGCACCTGGGCCGGCCACCCGCCGAGGCACCGACCAAGGCCGCGCAGATCATCATCCCGCAGGGCGCGCTACCGAAGTCGGTGCTCGGTGCCATGGTGCCGAAGCTGGCGGCACTGCAGCGGTCGGGCGGTCTCGGTGCGCTGTACTTCCCCGAGGCGGTCTCGGTGGTCCAGGGCGATACCCCGTTCCTGGACGGCGAGCTGCCTGCGGCCAACGGAGTAACCACGGCGCGCGGCCTGGCGAAGATGTACGCGGCGCTGGCCTGCGCCGGCCGAATCGACGGTACTCAGTTCCTGTCCACCGAGCTGGCGGCCGGCCTGATCGGAAAGCCCAGCCTGTGGCCCGACCGCAACATCTTCTTCCCGATGGCCTTCCATCTCGGCTACCACGCCATCCCGATCCCCCGCCTGATGCCGGGGTTCGGCCACGCGGGTCTGGGCGGATCGCTGGGCTGGGCCGACCCCGCCAGCGGGCTGTCGTTCGGCTTCGTGCACAACCGGCTGCTGACCCCGTTCGTGGTGGCCGACCAGGCGGGCTTCGTCGCGACGGCCGCTTTGATCCGCCGTGGCGCCGCCGCCGCGCGCAAGCGCGGCGCTCGGCCGGTGGCGGAGTTCGGCTCGCCGTTCGCCTCCGAGCCGAGGCCGGTGGCGGGCTAGCGCTACGCCTCTTCCAGGCGGAAGCCGACCTTCAGCGTCACCTGGAAGTGCCCGACGGCGCCGTCGGTCAGGTGACCGCGCACGGAGCAGACCTCGAACCAATCGAGTCCACGCGTGGTCTCGGCCGCGCGTGATATCGCGTTTCGGATCGCAGTGTCGATGCTCTCAGGCGAGCTCCCGACGATCTCGATGACCCGGTAGGTGTGATCGCTCATGACGCCCCTTTCGCCTTTTCCAGTTCCTCGCGCTGTTCGACGGCCGCAAGGGTTTCGTTTTCTTGGTTCTGCAGCATCTCCATCGCCAACCTGGCGTAGATCATCTGGCTGGTAATGGCCATCTGGCCGCGGGTGCCGTTGATGAACGTGATGAACCAGGCGATCAGCGTGGTGAAGCGGTTCTTGAAGCCCACCAGGTAGACCAGGTGCAGCACCAGCCACGCCAGCCACGCCATGAAGCCGCCGAACTCGAGCTTGCCGACCTGGGCGACGGCACTGAACCGGGACACCGTCGCCATGCTGCCCTTGTCGTGATACTTGAACGGCGCGCGGGCTGCCGGATCGTCGCGGCCCCGCAGCGATTGCTTGACCAGCTTGGTTGCGTATTTGGCGCCCTGGATGGCGCCCTGCGCCATGCCGGGCACGCCGGGTACCGACATCAGGTCGCCGACGACGAAGACGTGCGGGTGGCCCTTGACCGTGAGGTCCGGTTCCACGATCACCCGTCCGGCGCGATCCGTCTCGGTCCCGTCGGACTGCGCGGCGACCATCTTGCCGAGCGGGCTGGCCTGAACGCCCGCCGACCACACCTTGCAGGCGCATTCGATGCGGCGCTCGGCGCCGTCCTTGTGCTTCACCGTGACGCCCATGTAGTCGACGTTGGTCACCATGGCGTTGAGCTGGACCTCGACGCCCAGCTTCTCCAGCCGTCGCTGCGCCTTGAGACCGAGTTTCTCGCCCATCGGTGGCAACACCGCGGGGGCTCCCTCGACCAGGATCACCCGGCATTCGTTCGGCTCGATCGTGCGGAACGCCCCGGCGAGCGTGCGGTCGGAGAGCTCGGCGATCTGGCCGGCCAGCTCGACACCGGTGGGACCGCCGCCGACCACGACGAAGGTCAGCCGGCGTTCGCGCTCATCGTGATCGGTGGTCACTTCCGCCGCCTCGAACGCCCCGAGGATCCGTCCACGCAGCTCCAGGGCGTCGTCGATGGTCTTCATGCCCGGCGCAAAGGTGGCGAAGTGGTCGTTGCCGAAATAGGACTGCTGCGCACCCGCGGCCACGATGAGGCTGTCGAACGGCGTGACCGTGCGCATGGACATCAGCTTGGATGTGACGGTGTTCGCCTGCAGATCAATCGATTCCACCTCGCCGAGCAGCACCTGGATGTTCTTCTGCTTGCGCAGCACCAGTCGGGTGGTCGGCGCGATCTCACCTACCGACAGGATTCCCGTCGCCACCTGATAGAGCAGCGGCTGGAACAGGTGACTGGTCGTCCGCGAAATCAACGTGACATCGACGTCGGCTCGTTTCAGCGCCTTGGCCGCCGCCAGGCCGCCGAAACCCGACCCGATTATGACGACGCGATGGCGTTTGGTGGTCGCCGACTGCTTGCTCATCATTCCTCCCCTGTTCGACGGCGGGAGAACCATACTCCCGTTTAGGGTGCGGCTATGCCGGAATCCGCGCGCGCGTTGGTGCTAGAAGCGCCACGTCGCCTTGTCATCCGCGAGTTTCCCATCCCGGTGGTCGGCGACGACGACGCGGTGGTGAAAGTGGAGGCCTGCGGGCTGTGCGGCACCGATCACGAGCAGTACACCGGGGCGCTGGCGGGCGGGTTCGCCTTCGTTCCGGGCCACGAGACGGTCGGCATCGTTGAGGCGATCGGTACGCGCGCGGCGCAGCAGTGGGGGATCGGCGCCGGAGATCGGGTGGCGGTCGAGGTGTTCCAGTCCTGCCGGTCCTGCCCGGCCTGCCTGGCCGGCGAATACCGCCGGTGCGAGCGGCACGGTCTCGCGGACATGTACGGGTTCATCCCCGTCGACCGGGAGCCCGGGGTGTGGGGCGGCTATGCCGAGTACCAGTACCTGGCCCCGGACTCGATGGTGCTGCCGGTGCCCGCCGCACTCGATCCGGTGGTCGCGACGCTTTTCAACCCGCTCGGTGCGGGGATCCGTTGGGGCGCAACGGTGCCCGGCACCAAGCCGGGCGACGTGGTGGTGGTGCTGGGGCCCGGGATCCGCGGATTGTGCGCGACGGCCGCGGCGAAAGAGGCGGGCGCCGAGTTTGTGATGGTGACCGGGCTCGGCCCCCGAGACGCCGAACGGCTGGCGCTGGCGCCCGCGTTCGGGGCCGACCTGGCCGTCGACGTCGCCACCGACGACCCGGTCGCCGCGCTGGGGAAAGCGACCGGAGGCCTTGCCGACGTCGTCGTCGACGTCACCGCGAAGGCGCCGGCCGCGTTCGCGCAGGCGATCGATCTCGCCCGCAGCGCCGGCACCGTCGTCGTCGCGGGAACCCGCGGATTCGGCACCGGCGCACCAGGATTCGTGCCGGACATGGTCGTGATGAAGGAGTTGCGCATTCTCGGCGCCCTCGGCGTGGACGCCACCGCCTACCGGGCGGCGCTCGATCTGCTGGCGTCCGGCCGCTACCCGTTCGAGAGCCTGCCGCGCCGGTGCGTGGGACTCGACGACGTCGAGGACCTGCTCGCCACGATGGCGGGGGAGCGCGACGGCGTGCCGCCGGTGCACGGGGTTGTCAGCTGTTGCGTTCTGAGTGGTCGTTAGTTGTCAGTGGTGTGCTGTAGGAACAGGGGTATGAATCTCGCGGCGTGGGCTGAGCGCAATGGTGTTGCGCGGGTGACTGCGTATCGCTGGTTTCGAGCCGGGCTGTTGCCGGTACCGGCGCAGAGAGTGGGTCGGCTGATTCTGGTCGATGAGCCGACTGGCAGGGCTGGCGTGCGTGGTCGCACCGCGGTGTGTGCGCGGGTGTCTTCAGCGGATCAGA
>NZ_JBOGDB010000301.1:0-4621 GCF_050701515.1 Mycobacterium sp.
GCGCACGTCGGCATACATCGTCATGTTGAACACGTATAGGCACCAGATGAGCACGCCCATCCAGCAGGTGATGATCATCCACTGGTGGCCCCAGCGCTTCATCTGCAGGAATCCAATCGCCGCGGCGCATCGCATCGCGAAGACGGTGAGGATCATCGCGAATACCATGGACTTCTCGCCCGGTCCGGCGGCGCCGCCGACCCAGAATTCGTTGTAGTGCCAGAAATAGCCGCCGTCGAACATGGCGCCCCAACCGACCATCAGCACGCGGTTGATCAGCGTGTGGTTGGCGACGAGGTCGAGCGCCCAGCCGAGGCTGTTGAGCATGCCGTCGATCAGAACGAGGTATCCGATCAGGGTGACGATCATGGGCCGCACCGACAAGCCGGCGCGAAGGGCCTGGCGCTGCAGCCAGACGCCGCGCATGAAGATGGGAAATCCGATCAGGCCCGGCACCCACATCCCCATCAAGGCGGCGCCGACGATCATCCACTTGTCGGCACGGCGCTGAGCGAGACGTGACTCGTCGTGGTGGTCCTCGAGGCTGACGCCATCCGGCGGGCCGGCCGCCTTTCCCCCCGAGAGACGGCTGAGCAGAGGGAGATTCACAGTTCCCACCAGCCGCGGGCGAAGGACATGTAGAGCTGTATCAGAAACATCGTCAGCAGGTAGCCGTAGATGACGATCTGCAGGACGATGAGCGCCTTCTTGCGGTTCCGCTCCTTTTGGTCCATGACTTCCAGACTCCTTCCTAGTGTGGCGTGCTCGAGTTGTCGGCTGCGGCCAGGCTGGCCACTGCAACTTCACGTAAGCCGTCGGTGATGGCGCCGTCCGTGGACAGCGGCGCCAGGATACAGGCCTCGGCCGCCTCCAATTCTGTTGCGCCGGCAGCGATCAGCTGGGCGGCGGTGACCAGGACACGAGTGGACGGAGGCTCGAAATGGAACGCCTCGTCCGCGGTTCGGATGGCGGTGGCGCACGCGACAAGACGCTTCGCGGTAGGAAAGTCGATACTCGCTTCGGCGACGACTACCTCAGCTTCGCGGTCGGTAGGCAGATACCTCATCGGAAGCGTGACGAAGCGTTGGCGAAAGGACGGCTTGAGCTCCTTCAGTGAGCTGCGGTAGGCCGGATTGTACGAGCAGACCAGCATGAAGGTTTCTGGCGACTTGACGACTTCGCCCGCTCGGTCCAGATACAGAGACCGGCGGTGATCGGTCAGCGAATGCAGGATGGCCAGCGAATCGTGGCGCGCCTCCACGACCTCGTCCAGGTAACAGATCGCTCCGGCCTTGACCGCCCTGGTGAGTGGGCCGTCGGTCCACACCACATCGCCGCCGGTCACCATGAACCGGCCGACGAGGTCCGAACTGGTCAGGTCGTCGTGACAGCTGACGGTGACGACGGGCCGCCCAAGAAGCACACCCATGTGCTCGACTAACCGCGTCTTGCCGCACCCGGTCGGGCCGGTGAGCATCACGGGTAAACGCTGGTGATATGCCTGCTCGAACAGCTGGACTTCGTTGCCGTTCGAGTAATAGGTATCGGTGGTCATCTGTTCCTCAGCTTGTTGTCGGTCATGCGGCGACGAGCTCGCGATGGACGTGGGCGAGTATCCGCGGAAGCTCCTCAACCCGTCGGATGCGTTGGGACCGGCGGGGTCCGAAGACCTCCGGTAGCGGGTCGACGCGCGTGGGGCCGACGCCGACGTAGTAGATGGAAACGCCTGCGTCGTTGGCCTCTTCGACCGCGTGCGCGGCGTCGGCCCACGCATAGCGGCCCTCGTAGCCTTCGTCGGAGATCAGGCCGTCACCGATCACCATGAGCAGACGCCGCTCGGACGGCTGTGCGAGAAGCCGACTCGTCAAGTGGCGCAACGGTGCACCGAGTCGGGTGTATCCGCCGGTGGCGAGGCCGAGGCGGCCCGGCGGCACGAACCGCCGATCCTCGAAGTCCTTGAGGCAACTGACTTCCACTCGGTGCCGCGTGTTTCCGGTGAACACGAAGATGCCGTGCCGCTCCCGCGCCAGTGTCATCGCCCTCGACAGCGCGTCGGCGCACGCCAACTCCAGTCTGAAGATCCGGCCGCCGTGCACGCCCAACGATGAACTGCCGTCCAGGAGCAGCGCTGTGGTGACATCGCGGCTGCTGGGCAGCAGCTCGCGGAAGATGCGCGGCTCGATCGCCTCGCCCGTCGTGAGGTCGATGTAGTGGCGCACGTATTGCTCGACGTCAAGGTCGGAGCCGTCCTCGAGCCGGTTCTTCATTGCGCGATGGGTGTGCTCCTCGAACCACTTCCGAAGATCGGCGGACACCGCTTCCGGTTGGCGGGTGCGGTTGGCGTGGGCACGCTCGAGGACGGCGACATGATCGGCCATGAAACTCTTGGTCCAGGCATTCCATTCGGGATAGGGAATGCCGGGCCGGTGTTCCGGGGTGATGTCGAGGTCGTTGTCCTGTGGCCGGCTCGGCGGCGGCAGGTTGGGATTGCGCACACCGCCGTCGCCTCCAACGGGAACCGAGTAAGGGCGTGGAAGGCGCTTCTGCGTTGTGGTCCACGGCATTCTGCCGAAGCTGCGCCGCAGCTTGTCGGTCAAACCCTGTGGCGTTGTGTACGCCAGTGGAAGTCTGCCCAGCAGCGGGTGAACACCCAGTGGCTGACCTGTACGCGCCAGCGACACTGCACGGTTGAGCATCTCCTCGGCTTCCATGTCGGCGGCCAACGGCGATAGATCGGGCAGGACCCGGTGCGCTTCATCGAGCAGTCCTGGCCAATGCGACGCGACCCACCCCATGGCGACGCCGGCCTCGATGAGAGTGAGCGCTCGTAGCTCGCGTGCGGACAACTCATTCAGCCGAAACGCGATCAACCGGTCCTTCGACGGCGAACATTGAAGCGCAACACCGCATGTCAACGTCCTGCGCGTCCAGTCACCTCCGATAGACGGATACGGAACGTGCACGAAAGCGAGTGACGAACTGAGGCTGAACTCGCGATGCTGACCGGTCACCAGGCGCACACCTTCGCGACGCTGTCCGCTCAGGGCGACAGCGGTCACGGCGCAACTGCGTTCGACCGCCATTGCGTGTGCGTCGGAGAGCTCGGCCATCGACACGTCAGAACGTGCCGAGGTTGGAGAACATCCAGTACCAGAACCAGATGACCAATCCGGTCCCGCCCCATGCCGCGACGTAGCGCAGGATCTCCCAGATCCAGTCCATTGTCAGACCTCCTTTATGATTCCGCGTACGGCGGTGGTGACCAACTTGGCCAGCATCGTGTCGCGCATTTCGCCGTTGTCCGTGGTGGACAGCACGCCGTAGACACCGAGCAGGAAAAATGTCGCGCTGTAGAACGCGTCGACCTCCGGGTGAACCTCGCCGTCTCCGCGGACCCGCTCGATCTCACGAACGAGCAAGACGATCAGCGGATGGTCGGTCCATTCGTCCCTATGGGGTCGTGTCGGCGAGAAGTGCAGCGCCAGTAGTTCTTTGAAGAGCATCGGGCCGAGGCGCTGTTCGAGACCCCTGATACTGTCGACGACTTCGGTCAACGCGGCAACGAGGTCGTGGGCGTCCTCCAGGAATTTGGCGAACCCGGCAGCGAGGCGCGCTTCCTCGCGCCATTCCAGCTCTAGGAGCACATGCTCCTTACTGGGAAAATGGAAGAAGAATGTGCCGTGCGCAACGCCCGCGGTGGCGACGATTGCGTTCACATCGGCGCCTGTCATACCTGCGCGCTTGAACTCGGCGATCGCAGCGCCAAGTATGCGTTCCCGCGTCTGCTGGCGACGTGCATCGCGCGCCGACGGCTTCACCTGTGGCGTCATGATCTGCCCTTTGTAGCGCAATTACTGACCGGAGTCAATGAGTTAAGTCATTGGCGTGCTACTAGTCGGTGAAGATCTCGCGATTGACGGAATGAAGATAGGGAATGGCGAGGAACGGGGTGATGTAGAAGATGTCGTACAGCCACCAGCCGACGACCGGCAAGATGACCCCGGCGAAGCGCACGTCGGCGTACATCGTCATGTTGAACACGTACAGGCACCAGATGAGGACGCCCATCCAGCAGGTGATGATCATCCACGGGTGGCCCCAGCGCTTCATCTGCAGGAAGCCGATCGCGGCCGCGATCCGCATGGTGAACACGGTGAGGATCATCCCGACTTCCATAGCTTTCTCGCCTGGGCCTGCCGCACCGCCGATCCATAGCTCGTTGTAGTGCCAGAAGTAGCCCGCATCGAACATGGCACCCCAGCCGTTCAACAGGATTCGGGCCAGGATGGTGTGGTTGGCGAACAGGTCGAGCGCCCACCCAACCGTGTTGATGGCGGCATCGATGATGACCAGGTAGCCCAGCAGCGTCACCAGCATCGGCCGGACCGTCAACCCGTCCCGCTGCGCCTTACGCAGCAACCACACACCCCGAAGAAAGAGTGGAAGACCGAAGATGCCGAGGCCCGCGGTGCCGAGGAGGATACTGCCCGAGAACAGCCACTTGTCGGCCTGGCGCTGCGCGAGGCGCGACTGTTCCATGTGTTGGTCGAGGCCGCTGGTGGTGGTCGACGTGGGCGGGTTCAAGGACTCCTCCTACCGATCGGCTGGCGTCGAGCATCGG
>NZ_JBOGDB010000302.1:0-3340 GCF_050701515.1 Mycobacterium sp.
CACCTCCCAGTTCGACGGCGAGCCGACGGTCGAGGTGTTCCGCGAGACCCTGCGACGTCGTTTACACCTGCTGGAACCGCTGCGCTATCAGCTCGTGGACATCCCGTTGCATCTGCACCGACCGATGTGGCGTGAACATGTCGAGGTCGACCTCGACTATCACGTACGGCCGATCCGGGTACCGACGCCAGGCGGCCGGCGCGAATTGGACAGCTGTCCGAGGCGGGCCGCGACCACCTGCGGCAGTTGGCCGCATTCCCTTCGGTCGTACGCCAGGCCGCGAAAGGCGTTGTGCGACTGCGGCGGCGCGCCCGCGAACGCGAGCACCATCCGCAGCTTGCTCGCGCTCTCCATCCACCGAAGACGTTCATCAACCACAAATTGTCCCCCCGGCGCACGTTTGCCACCGCGACATTGTCTTTGGCCGAAGTGAAGGCGACCGGGACGCAACTGGGCATCACCATCAACGACCTGGTGCTGTCGACCGCGGCGGGTGCCTTGCGCGAGCTGCTCCTGCGGTATGACGGTCAGGCAAGGGAGCCATTGATCGCGTCGGTGCCGGTAAGCATCGACACCTCGTCGGAGCGCATTAGCGGCAACGCGCTCAGCACGCTGCTGGTGTCACTGCCCGTGCATGTCGATGACCCGTTGGAACGGGTGCGGCTGACCTCGCTCGCAACCAAACAAGCCAAGGAAAGCCAGGAACTGCTCGGGCGCCAGACGATTGCCACATTGACCGATTACGTCCCTGCCGCCGCGGTGATCGCGGCGTTTCGCTTCGCGGCGTGGCGGAAAGCGCAGAACAAAGTGCTCAACCTCACCGTGTCGAACGTCGCGGGGCCGCGAGATCGCGCTCACATCGCTGGCACCGTGGTGAGCGAGTTCTACTCAGTTGGACCGGTGGCGGCCGGCGCGGGACTCAACATCAGCGTGCTCGCCGATGACCGCACATTGTCCGAGCCTCATCACGCCACCGACGCCATGATCCGGTCGTTCGCCGAGATACACCGCACAGCGGGGTTGGGTACGCAAGTGGGTGAGGTCGACTCGGCGATGCCCATTGCTCACGCTGTCTGAGCTGGTTGCTAGCTGCATAACAAGCAGGAGGGCGCGGCCGTTACCCTGGGCCCTGTGAGCAGCCAGCGAGTGCCCGGCGGGGTGGTGCACAAGTTGCCAGGAGACCTGCGCAAGGCGTTGATCACCAACACCCCGGCACTCGCTGCCTGGAAGGACATCACGCCGCTGGCACGCAACGAGTTCATCTGCTGGGTCGAGGACGCCAAGCAGGCGGCGACCCGAGAAGGCCGCATCCGCCGGACCCAGGAGGAACTGGAGGAAGGCAAACGCCGGCCCTGCTGTTGGCCGGGGTGCAAGCACCGCGACTAGACCTCTATCAGCCCCGCAATCCTGCGATGAGCCGTTGCACGCTGCGGGCCAAAGACCGTGGAACATGGTCGGGATCCATCAGGTCGCTCTCCGCCAAGGGGCTCGCCTCATCGGACACTGCCCGCTTAGTGAATCGTCGCAACGTCCTGCCCTGCCCTCGAAGTGCCTCGATGGCTTTCAGGAGCGACCCACATCGACCCATCGTCCTCTCCAACTCGTCGACGGACACGCCTAGATGTTCCGCGACCAACTGATGCCGCACCGACGTGAACTCGCGGCGGACGTCATCGAGTTCCGCGCTGTTCGAGTCGGCCTCGATGGCCACATCGCACTCGCTGTCGAATCCCATCGACCGGTTGTTGAGATTCGACGAGCCGATGCGCAGGATCCGATCGTCAACGATCAGAACCTTCGAGTGAATGTAGATCGGCGACCCGCCGTCGGTCACCGGCCAGTAGACGCCCAAACGACGATGTTCGTCGGCTTCCCATAGCATCTGAATGAGCCGATGGCGTGCGCCGTCCATCGTTTCCCGCTCGATGCGGTTGTTGCCTCTACGAGGAATGACGATGACGATCTCCGGACCGTCGCTTTCCCTTAGTCGGGCGGCTAGCGCATCGACGAGGCGCCGAGCTGCCAGATATTGGTTTTCTAGATAGATGGTGTGGCGTGCCGCCGCGATGGCGGCGAGGTTGAGCGCCTCCACCTCCCGAACCTCACGGCGACGGTCAAGCTCCGGCAAGGTGCGCGCGATCCCGACGTCGACGTTGCGCAGGGTCGGTTCCAGCTTGCTGGGCCAGGCGGCGTGCTTAGCGTCAACCGGAGCCAACGACTGGCCCGTCGCGGTCAGCCATCGCTCCCGAGCTTGTTCACCGAGTGCCCGCGCGGCCGCACCGTCCACTGCCGCAGCGACGTCGTGTCGCGGCCCGTAGCTGCCGCGCCCAACCGTTCGACGGCTGCGACTGTCATGCTCATGCGCACTGGTGTCCCATCGGTCGACGGTGAGGTCGACGCCACCGCAGAACGCCACTGCATCGTCGATGACCGCGATCTTCTGGTGATGGACGGACCCGGTCGGATGGGCGCCGTCGATGGCGAAGTGGATCCGCTTGCTGCTGATCTGATTCAGAAAGGCCACAGGGGTGAGCCCGAACCACATGGCATCAAACGCTGGTAGCAGGCGCAGGTTGGACTTCAGCAGGTAGATCTCGAGTCTTGGTCGTTTCCACAGCATCCAATAGAGGAAGGCGCCTAACTGATTGGGGCCAGGGAGTGTCTTGACGCCTCGTTCGAATGTCATCCTGGCGTCGAAATCCCAACCGATTAGGATGATTCGGTGCCGGGCGCGCAACATCGCCGCTTTGGCATACCTGAAGTAATCGGCGGCGTCGACAACGCAGGCGAACTGCTCGGCACGCGCCACGCGCCAGCACGTGTCGCCGGGGATCAGCAATCGATAGTCGCGCACGCTGAACCCCTCAACTGAGTTGGATGCTCAGCCCAGGCATAGCGCTGTGTCTACCACATTCAGGTCCTGCTACATGCGGTCACTTGTGGAGCTGCCGGCTAACTGGGTCGAGGCCGAAGACCTGTACGGTGGCTGACTTGCCCTTCAGGGCGTGAAATCCCCGGTCGATGAGTCCCGGCAGTCGAGGAACCAGGGCGTCGACGGACTGGTGGGTGAGAAGGATCGCATCACCGGTGGTCTTGGTGAGCTTTTCGACGCGGGCCGCGACGTTGACGGCGTCGCCGATCAGGGTGAACTCGAGCTTGCCTCCCCCGCCGATGGTTCCGGCGATCACCAGACCGGTGTTTATCCCGATACCGATGCGCAGCGCGCCGCCGAATCGCTCGGCCACGAGGCGGTGAATCAGCACCGCAGCGGACCCCGCGGCGTCGGCATGATCGGCGAGGTCGTTGGGGCCGCCGAAAACGGCCAGCGCAGTTGCCGCTC
>NZ_JBOGDB010000303.1:0-5695 GCF_050701515.1 Mycobacterium sp.
CGAAACCAGCGATACGCAGTCACGCGCGCAACACCGTTGCGCTCAGCCCACGCCGCTAGATTCATACTTTCTGTTCCTACAGCACACCACCGACAACTACCGACCACTCAACCCGCAACAGCTGGCAACCCCACGGCCGGGCCCATGCGCGGTATTCCTCCGCGATTCCGTGAAGTTGCCGTAGTGCTTCCCGCGACATCGCCGCGAATCGCATCGTGCCAAAAACCGCCGCGCCAACCACGGCGCCCGCTGCGACATTCGGGTCAACACCCGATCCATCAGCGGAAGCTCGTCGTACACAGCCGGCTCGGTGAGCGGCAGGGCGCCCGCGACGATCGCCACCCGCGTCACCCGATGCGCCAGCGCGTGACCGACCGGAGCGGCCGCCTTCACATCGAGGCGGCAGGCCAGCCCGCCGTGGGCGTTGACGATCGGAAAACCGTCGGGATCGCCGTATTGCGCATACCCGATGATCCGCCCGTCCGGCAGCCGGGTGACCTGATCGTCGGCGCCTCGCACCCTGATGATCATCCCGCACGCGGCAACTGCGCGGCCGCGAATCGCAGATCGGCGACGAGCGCCGCGAACGACTTCTCCCGATCCTCTGGTGGCCCACGCAGCAGGGCCGACGGATGAGTCGTGACCACCACCTGGGGATCGACATCCAGTTCGTCGGTCTCCGGCAATAGCAGCACCTCGCCGCGGTGAGCGGTTAGCCGAAAATCACTGCCCAACAACGACTTTGCAGCGGTCGCCCCAAGCAGGACGACGACGTCGGGTTGCACGGCGGAGATTTCGGCGAACAACCACGGCCGGCAGGCCACTACTTCGGTCCGGCTGGGCGTCTTGTGAATGCGGCGCTTGCCCCGGAAGGTGAACTTGAAGTGCTTCACGACGTTGGTCAGATACACCCGTTCGCGATCGATATCGGCGGCCGCCAGTGCCTTGTCCAGCAGCCGGCCCGCCGGGCCGACGAACGGCTTGCCGGCCCTGTCCTCCTGATCGCCCGGCTGCTCACCAACGAGCAACAGCGCAGCGGACCGCGAGCCGTCGCCGAACACGGATTGCGTCGCGTTGAGGTACAGATCGCAGCCCTTACAGCCCTCAGCGGCGTCCGCCAGCTCGCCCAGGTCGGGTGTGTCGGGGACGAAGTCGGCCGCGGTCTGTGCCGCCATGACTGGCGGATACCCGGATTCGGATCCCATCATTCGCAAAAGGGTTGTCAGAACCGTCAATTGGTGCGGCGCGGATCATTGTCGGCAAGCTCACGCCGCCGCATGCCAATTGCTATCAGTGCGGGTAGGAGCGCCAAAGCCGCCGCGACAGTGTCAACGGGTGTGGTGAATCGCCTCCCCGGTCGTCGGACAACGGGTTAGGGTCGTTCGTTGGCGGTGCAACTGACACTGGGAGGGTATGGATGAGCGGCTATCGGACCGTGGTGGTCGGCACGGACGGGTCGGATTCGTCGTTGCGTGCGGTGGACAAGGCCGGCCAGATTGCGGCGGGATCGGGCGCGAAGGTGATCGTGGCGACGGCCTACTTCCCCCAGAGCGAAGATCAGCGGGCAGCCGACCAGCTCAAGGATGAGGGCTACAAGATGTCCGGCAACGCCCCGATCTACGCGATCCTGCGGGAGGCGAAGGACCGGGCGAAGGCGGCCGGGGCGACCGACATCGAGGAGAAGGCCGTCGTCGGGGCGCCGGTCGATGCGCTGGTGGACCTGGCCGAGGAAGTGAACGCGGATCTGCTGGTGGTCGGCAACGTCGGGTTGAGCACGATTGCGGGCCGGCTGCTCGGTTCGGTGCCGGCCAACGTCGCGCGCCGGTCTAAGTCCGACGTGCTGATCGTGCACACCACGCCGTAAAGGTCAGCAACGCCAAGACGATCACCCAGTCTCCAAATCGTTGGTAGACGGTGGTCCGCGACCCCAGCGGAACGTTCACGACCAAGGCACCGCGATTGGTGGCGGGAAACCACCCGAGTTCGCGGCCGCGCGCGTCGAACGCCGAACTGACACCGGATAGCCCGGCATGCACCGCCGGGTGGCCCACTTCCACGGCGTGTACGGCGGCCATGCTCGCCAACTGCGGCTGTGCCCACGTGCCCTGATATGTCGACGTCGAGCTCTGATACGCCAGCAACTCGGCACCCAGCTGCACCTCGCGTCGAGGCAGGTCCGAGAACGTCGCCTCGAAGCTGATCAACGGGCCGACAGCCAACGAGTCCGTGTGCAGCACGACCGGTCCTTCACCCCGCCGACGGTCCTCGGCAGCGGCCTTGGTGTGCCTGGTGGCCCAACCGAGCAGCGGCCGCAGCGGTACATATTCACCGAACGGCACCAGCCGCGTCTTCGCGTACGAGCCTCGCGCACCGTCCGGCCCGATCAGCACCGACGACTTGTAAATCCCGCCGCCCGGTGCGCGTGCATCGACGTTGACCAGCAGGTCCGCTCCGATCCGCCGGGACAGCTCGGCCAGGCGCGCCATCACGTCCGGATGGCTCGCGAGGTCCACGCCAACGCTGCTCTCACCCCACACGACCAGATCGAGCCGCTGGCCCGCCAGGTCCGCGGTGAGCGCCTCACTAGCGGCCTGTCGGGGCGTCGCGTCGTCGATATCGCCCGGCTGAACGAGCGCCACCCGAGCCGTCGGCCCCGGCGGAGGCGCCGGCCCCAACCAGAACCACGCCGGGCCGACCGCCACCAGGACGACGGGCAGCGCAATCGCCCAGGCGGAGCGCACCAGGATCGCCCCGACGACCGCGGTATTGACCGCAACAACGAGAAAGCTGACCAGCCATACGCCGCCCACCGACGCCGACGCCAGCGTCGCCGGCTGATTCCACTGGGAGGTGCCCATCAGCGCCCACGGCCCGCCCAGTTTGTCCCAGGACCGCGCCGCTTCCGCGAGTACCCATGCGCTCGGCAGCACGGCGACGGCGGCAAGCACTCGCCGGACGGTGAGCTCCCCGGAAAGCAGTCGGTGCGCCACCCACCCCCACGGCAGCCACAGCGCCCCGAGCCCGACGGCGAGCACCGCCAGCAGCGGCCCCGCGCTGGGTAGCAGCCAGTACTGGGTGGCGACCACGAACCCGGCCATGCCGACCCACGCGCGCACCGCGCCCTGCACTGCGGTCGACGCGGTGCGCACCACAAACAGCAACGGGACCAGCCCGACCCACGCCAGCCACCACCATGACGCCGCAGGGAAGGCAAGGGCAGGCAGTGCACCGGCGATCAGGGCCGCCGCGTAGCCCCGGACCGAACTCAGGTAGTCGACGCCTTCGCGATCTCGGCGATCGCCGCATCCAACGTCGCGTTGAACTCGTCGTCGCTCTGCTGTGCGGTGAGCCCCTCGGTGAGGGCACGGGAGAAGCTGGCGATGACGCCGTGGTTGCGGGCCAGTTTCTCGCACGCCTCGTCGCGGCCGTAGCCGCCGGACAGCGCCACCACGCGGACCACCCTGGGGTGGTCGGCGAGTTCCCGGTACAGGTTGTCGGTGTCCGGCAGCGTCAGCTTCAGCATGACGTTCTGGTCGTCGCCGAGCTGGTTCACGCCCTCGAGAAGCCCGGCCTTCAGCTGGTCCTCAGCCTGGGCCTTGCGCGGGCTGTGGATGTCGACCTCGGGCTCGATGATCGGCACCAGGCCCTTCGCGAGGACCTGCCGAGCGACCTCGAGCTGCTGCGCCACCACCGCGTCCAGGCCCCCGCCGGGCAGCTTGATGACAGACCTTTCTTTGGTTCCGAAGACGCCGTTGGCTACCGCGCGGTCCAAGAGGTCGTCCAGGCCGGGCATCGGCTTCATGGTCTGCGCGCCGTCCTTCTCGTCCGCCAGACCCTTGTCGATCTTGAGGAACGGCACAACGTTCTTGACGTTCCACAGGTAGTCGGCGGTGGGGCGGCCGTCGATCTGGCGGTCCATCGTCATCTCGAACAGGATCGCGCCCATGATGCGGTCGCCGTCGAAGGCCGGGCTGGTGATGATGCGGGTGCGCATCTCGTGGACGAGGTCGAACATCTCCTCATCGTTCGAGTAGGCGTCCTCGGGGATGCCGTAGAGCTTCAGCGCCTTGGGGGTGCTGCCGCCGCTCTGGTCAAGTGCCGCGATGAAGCCGGCGCCGTTCTGCGCCTTCTTGAACTGATCCTGATTCATGCCTATCTCCTTACCAGGCGGCCTCTGTCATCATGGCATCCCCTCGGCCCAGTCGATATGCCCCTCGAAGCCCAGCGCCGTCGCTGTGTCTCGATACCGGTGCTTGAGGTCGCGGTATGCAGCCCCATCCCCGTGAGCCCGGGCCAGCATCGCGCGTGACCGCAGCAGCCAGACGTCCCGGATGACCGACCCTTCGGCCGGCGCGGTTGCCAACTTAGCGACCGCAGCTTCGGCTTCGGCCAGGTCTGCCTCGGCGCTGCGGGCCAAAAGCGTCTGCACGAAAACACCGATTGCTGGAATGAAGTAGCCGACCTGGCCACGGGCCACCATGACGTCCACCGACTTCCGGATGACCGCTATTCCACCGTCGCGGTCGCCACCTCTGGCCTGGGCCCATCCGAAGAAGAAGTCCATGAGTGGAAGTTCCATCCCCATGAAGCGTTGCCGAATGGACGTGTCGTGGACCTGTGCCAACAAATCGAGCCCGCGGTGCCGATCGCGTGCGGAATCCCGCCACAGCAGTACGGAGCTGAGCACCCACTTGACCATGGCAACGGCGTAGTCATTTCCGGACAACTCGACGGTCCTCAGCGCGTTCTCGGTTGTGCGCACTGCCGAATCGTCGGCGCGGAGTACCCCGTTCCAAACGCCAGTGCCGTACTTCCACGACATTGTCACCGAGAGGGTCAGCGGTTCGGCGCTCTTCTCGGCGAGTGCAACGCCGTCGTCGAGGTCCTCTCGCCAACCAGGACGGCCGAACCACGATCGGGCCAGGCCGCGCAGGCCGAAAGCCGCCGCCAACGGCGAGCCCACAATGAGGTTGCCCTTCGTTGGATCGCCGTCTGCCCAATCGATGATTCCCTGCGCCAACCGCAAAACTTCGTCGAGCTCGCCGAATTGCGCCTTGATCCCCGCAGCGCCGAATGCCGCTTGGGCGGTCAGGGCCGGATCGCCGATCGAGTCGAGTAAGTCCATCATTTCCGAAACCAGTCGCAGTGCCTCCTGCGGCTCACCGCGCTGCACACGTACGGACAGCGGACCCATGATGGCGACGGCCAGTGAAGTCTGGTCGCCTGCCGGAGCGCATAGTTCTCGCAATTCCTCGAAGCGCGCCTGCGAGTCGTCGGCATGGATCCGCCAGTCGGTTGCGCAGATCGCGGTGCGTGGTGCGATGCGCATCGCCGGGCGACCGGGATGATCCGCGGGCAGCGCATCGGCAACTTGGCGGGCACGTTCCCAGCAGGCACGCGCCGCGGCGATATCACGGTTGTTCGACCACGCGCCCGCGCGCATATGCCAGTCGAATGCAGCCTGTAATTCGCCGGCTGCCTCCAGGTGCTCGGCGATCAGCGCGGCTTTCTCGTCATCGCCCCCGCTTCGGTGTTCGATCGCGTTGGCCACCCGCCGATGCAATTCGACCCGATCGGATCTGAGCTGCGTCTCGTATGCGACGCTGCGGATAAGGGGTTGGTGAAACACATACTCGGGCTGTCGAGTGAACGTGACCTGATCGATGAGTTGAGCCGCCAGCAGGTCGTCGACCAC